>JBLMZU010000258.1:0-8591 GCA_050258995.1 Bacteroidota bacterium | reverse complement strand
GCACCGACGAGCTTTGGAATGAGATTGCACGCCAAGCCTATAGCGTTTTTCTGGGGCTCTACCTGCTGCCGTTGAGCTATGCGGGCTGGCTGCTGGATCACATCAACCATCACCACACATTCCCCAACCAGCGGACGCTGTTCCGCAACCTGCCTTCCGATACTGAGCTTCAATATGAGCTGGACGCCGCCCAGCAGCGCGGCGTGGATGCAAATCATTCCCTGATCAGCGCCAATTTACGGCTGGTGGTCAGTGTGGCCAAGCGTTACCTTGGGCGCGGCATTAACTTCCTCGACCTGATCCAGGAGGGCAATATGGGGCTTCTGCGGGCGGTCGGCAAATTTGACCCGCGGCGCGGCTTTAAGTTCAGTACCTATGCCACCTGGTGGATCCGGCAGTCGATCAATCGCTCGATCGCCGAGCAGGCGCGCACCATTCGAATCCCGGTCCATTTATTTGAGTCGATCACCCGCATCTTGCGCACCCAGCGCATGCTGACACAGGAGTTGGGACGCGATCCCACCAGTGAGGAGCTGGTCCTGGAGATGGGCCTGGTTCCCGCCTCGGACGTCCAGGCCATCCTGCGAGCCCACGCAGAGGAGAAACCACTCGAGCCGGATCTGCAGCGTCGACTCGAGATCGCCACCCAGAAGATCGACCGTGTCCTCCGTTCTGCGGAGGAGCCCGTTTCGATCGACGGGCCGGTGGGGGATGAAGAGTCCAGCTCGCTGGCCGATTTCATCGAAGACGAGGACGCGCTCTCTCCCATGGACGCGGCCGCCCGCCAGATGCTGCGCGAACAGGTCCAGAGCGCTCTCACCTCCCTCTCCGACCGTGAGCGGGATGTGCTGGAGCTGCGCTTCGGCTTGAAGGATGGCAAGGACCACACCCTCGAAGAGGTCAGCCGTCACTTTGACGTGACCCGCGAGCGCATTCGCCAGATCGAAGCCAAGGCGCTTCGAAAACTGAGACATCCCTCCAGAAGCCGACAACTTCGAGATTATTTGGGGTAATTTGTAGGTCACGCCAGGGGCGTGACTTTTTTTTGGGGCCTGGCAGGCTGTCTGTTCTTTAAGATGGGAAGTGAGCTTTTGATCAATTAAACCAATATGATAATTATCATCAATTTTGTGAAAAGTAACACTTTCACTAGACCTTTAAAAACGGCTATGTTATACTTCGCCGAACGTGCCAAGATGCACAAATATCGTCCATAAAGGGCGTTTTCCCGAAGAACAACGGGATGATGTGAGGTGTCAGAATGATCGAGTATGTTGCCATTGGATTGATGGTTTTTCTCGCGACCGCGGTAGCTTTAATCGCAATTGGCCTGGGGACTATTTTCGGACCTAGAAAAGAATCAGCAGCAAAGTCCATGCCTTATGAATCGGGCATGAATCCGTACGGCGAAGGGACGCGGCGCATGCCGGTTCGTTTCTATCTGATAGCCGTGTTATTCATCCTTTTTGACATCGAAGTTGTCTTTTTCCTGCCGTGGGCGATCACGTTCCGTCAGCTTGGCCTGTTCGGGCTGATTGAGATGGTCGTCTTTATCTTGATCTTACTGGTTGGGTATGTGTACGCCTGGAAGAAAGGAGCCTTGGAATGGGAGTAGAGCAAAAACTCGGTAATATGGGAATCGTGACGACCAAACTTGAAGACCTGGTCAACTGGTCGCGCACGAATGCCATGTGGCCGATGCTGTTTGGCCTGGCCTGCTGCGCCATAGAAATGATGGCGGCGCAGGCGTCACAATATGATATGAGCCGCTTCGGGATGGAACTGATGCGCGCCAGCCCGCGCCAGTCGGACCTGATGATCGTGGCCGGGCGTGTCTCGCGCAAGATGGCCCCTGTGTTGCGCCGTCTGTACGACCAGATGCCCGAGCCCAAGTGGGTGATTGCCATGGGCGACTGCGCCTCCTGCACCGGTGTGTTCAACAATTATTCACTGGTCCAGGGCGTGGATGAAGTCGTGCCCGTGGATGTGTATGTGGCCGGCTGCCCGCCCCGCCCTGAAGCGTTGATCCACGGTGTGGTGACGCTGTATGAAAAGGTCAAGGGAGAGAAATTCCTGGATCGGGTGGAACAAAAATAATTCCGCACGGAGCGGAGCCGAAGCATGCCATGCAAGGGCTCCTCTCTGTATAGGATGTAATGAGTTATGGATACAAAACTGGAACCCATCGTTCAGGCTCTGCAGGAGAAGTTCAGTACTTCGCTCGAGGAATTTCGCAACGAGGTACATGTCTTTGTCAACCCTGCAGACATCATCGCTGCGCTGACCCTATTGCGCGATAAATATGATTTCGAGCTGCTCTCGGCCATGACGGCCGCGGATTACTGGCCGCAGCAGTCGCCGCGCTTCCATGTCATTTATCAATTGTCCTCACTGGCCCGCAACACGACCATCCAGCTGCGCGTCCCTGTCGATGGAAACGATCCCCGGATCCCGACTGCGACCGGCGTTTATGAAGTTGCCAACTGGCGCGAGCGCGAGCTCAAGGATATGTTCGGCATCATCCCCGAAGGACATCCCGATCCGCGAATTCTCCTGCTGCCCGAGGACTGGGATGAGAAGCACCCGCTGCGCAAGGATTTCCCGCTCGGGTATGAGGAAGTCCAGTTCACGTTCAATTTTGAAGATATCGATTTGCGTAAGCCCTACGCAAAGGAATAGCTATGTCCCAACTTGAAGAAGTTAGCATAGATCTTTATAAGAATATCGTTTCGGAGCGCGCCCTGACGGGCGAGACAATGCTGCTGAACATGGGGCCGCAGCACCCGTCCACCCACGGCGTTCTCCGTCTCCTGCTGGAGCTGGATGGCGAGACCATTGTGACGGCCATCCCCGACATTGGTTATCTGCACACCGGCGTCGAAAAGAACATGGAGGCCAAGACCTATGTCAAGGCCGAGGTGATGAGCGATCGCCTCGATTACATGAACAACATGGGCAACAACCTGGCCTACTGCCTGGCGGTCGAGAAGCTGGTCGACCTGGATGTGCCTCCGCGCGCCCAGGCCCTGCGCGTGATCCTGACCGAGCTGGAGCGGATCAATTCCCACCTGGTCTGGGTGGGCACCTTCGGCCTGGATCTGGCGGCGATGTCCATGTTCCTGTACGCGTTCCGCGAGCGCGAGATGATCCTGGATATCAAGGAACTGATCTCCGGCCAGCGCATGATGACCACCTACATGCGCCCGGGCGGACTGTGGCGCGATGTGCCGGTGGAATTCGAAACGGCCGTTCGCAATTTCCTGAGGATCTTCCCGAAGCGTGTCGACGAATACGAAGCACTGTTGACCAAAAATCCGCTCTTCCTGGACCGTCTGCTGGGTATCGGCAAAATGGACGCGGCCACCGCCCTCCAGCATGGCGTTACCGGGCCGATGCTGCGCGCCTCCGGCGTGAACTGGGACCTGCGCAAAGCACGTCCCTACATGGGCTACGAACAATACGACTTCAACGTGCCGGTTGCCACCGAAGGCGACACCTATGCCCGTTATGTGGTGCGCATCCAGGAATTCCGCGAATCGATGAAGATCATCGAGCAGGCGCTCAACAAACTTCCGCTGGGACCCGTCCGCAGCGATAACCGCAAGTTTGTCCCGCCGCCTCGCTCGGAGATCGGTGTGAGCATGGAGGCCCTGATCCACCACTTCAAGCTGTGGACAGAAGGCTTTAACGCACCTGTGGGATCCATCTATTCCGCTGTGGAGTCACCTCGCGGCGAGCTGGGGGTTTATATCGAGGGGAATGGCGGTCCCAAGCCGTACCGTGTTCACTGGCGTACGCCTTCCTTCGACAACCTGTCAGTTCTGCCCAAGATCGTCAAGGGCCATCTGGTGGCGGACCTGGTTGCGATCCTTGCTTCCGTAGATATTGTGCTCGGAGATATTGACCGATGAGCCTGACCGAAAAATACCCGAACGAAGTAAAGAAAATCCTCTCAAAATATCCGCCCGAGCAGAAGCGCTCGGCGGTCATGCCGCTGTTGTACCTGGCCCAGCGTGAGGAAGGCTATCTCACCAAGGGCGCGATGAAGGATGTCGCCCAGATCGTGGATATCAGCGAAACGGACGTCGCCCAGATCGTCGGTTTTTACACGCTGTACCATGAGGAAAAAGGCGGCAAATACCGCATGCAGGTCTGTACCGACCTCCCCTGTGCCCTGCGCGGTGCGGATGAGTTCATGAACGGCCTGTGCGAAAATCTTGGCATCAAGGTCGGCGAAACGACGGCAGATGGCTTCATCACCCTCGAAGCGGTGACCTGCCTGGCCGCCTGCGACAAGGCGCCGATGTTCCAGACCCAGGGACCGGACGGCATCAAATATCATGAGAACATGACCGTGGACCGCACGCTGGAATTGATCTCGGTCCTGAAGAATTCCTTCAAGGAGGCCGAGTAATGGCACACGTCGTCCTCCGCCACCGGGATATTCCGGATCTCCATCAGTTCGATGTTTATAAAAAGAACGGCGGCTTCGAAGCGTTTACGAACGCCGTTAAAAATATGAAGCCTGGCGATGTGACCCAGATCATCAAGGACTCGGGCCTGCGCGGCCGCGGCGGCGCAGGTTTCCCGACCGGGACGAAGTGGTCGTTCATCGATAACAAGAACTGGCCGCATTACGTGGTGGCCAATGCCGATGAATCCGAGCCGGGCACATTCAAGGATCGCGAGATCATGGAGGGCAATCCCTTCCAGTTCATCGAAGGCGTTGCCCTGGCCTGTTATGCGGTCGGCGCCAATGCTGCCTACATTTACCTGCGTGGTGAATTCTGGGAGCTGGCTGCCTTTCTGGATGAGAAGATCGCCGAAATGGAAAAGGAAGGTCTCCTCGGCGACAAGCTGTTCGGCAGCGATTATTCCCTGAGAATCTATACCCATCTCGGCGCGGGCGCCTATATCTGCGGCGAAGAGACGGCCATGCTCGAATCGATCGAAGGCAAACGCGGCCAGCCGCGTGTTCGCCCGCCGTTCCCGCCTTCGTTTGGTTTGTATGGAAAGCCGACCATTGTCAACAACGTCGAGACTCTGACCAATGTGCCGATGATCGTGACCCACGGCGCGCAGTGGTACAAGTCGATGGGCACAGCCGATAGTGCCGGGGTGAAGGTCTTTTCGCTGAGCGGACGCGTGCGCAAGCCCGGCAACTATGAGCTTCCTTTTGGCACCACCTTCCGTGAATTGATCTATACCCACGGCGGCGGCGTCCAGGACTCGCACACCGTCAAGGCCATTATGCCGGCAGGTGCATCATCCTCTCTCATCCTGGTGAATGAAGACAAGATCCTCGATACGATCATGGATTACGCCACGGTCCGCACCCTGGGCTCCGACCTGGGTTCCGCGTCTGTGATCGTGGTCGACGACACGGTCTCGATCGAGTGGCTGGTCAACAAGACGGTCCACTTCTTCCGCCACGAGTCGTGCGGCAAGTGTACGCCCTGCCGGGAAGGCACCTACTGGATGTCCGCGATCACCGAGCGCATTCGCTCCGGGCACGGCACCAGTGGGGATGTGGATATGCTGCTTAATGTCGCCAAGCAAATTCAAGGGAAGTGCCTGTGCGCCCTGGGCGAGTTCTCGACCATGGCCGTGGTTACCGGTATCGAGCGCTTCCCGCAGGATTTTAGAAACGCTGTACAACCCGCTCCCTCTCCAGCAATCACCGAAAACCAGCGAGCGTAGGAGAATTATGGCAAAACAGGTAACACTTACCATTGATGGAGTACAAGTCACCGTTCCGGAGGGGCTGGGCATCGCCGATGCGGCCAAGACAGTCGGCATCGATATCCCGGTCTTCTGCCATCATCCCAAGCTCGAGCCGGTCGGCATGTGCCGCATGTGCCTGGTCGAGATCGGCCGGCCCATGCGCGACCGCGCCACCGGCGAGATCGTGATGGAAAACGGTGCACCGAAGATCCAGTTCCTGCCCAAACTCGAGACCGCCTGCACCAACAAGGTGGAAGAAGGCCTGGTGGTTCGGACGAACACGCAAAAGGCCAAGGATGGTCAGAAGAGCACGGTCGAGTTCCTGTTGACCTCGCATCCGCTCGACTGCCCGGTCTGTGACAAGGGCGGCGAATGCCCGCTGCAGAATCTGACGATCGCCTATGGGCCCGGAAAGAGCCGATTCCTGTTCGATGAGAAATATCACCTGGGAAAGCACGTGCCTTTGGGCGACCTGATTGTGCTCGACCAGGAACGCTGCATCCAGTGTGCGCGCTGCATCCGCTTCCAGGATGAGATCGTAGGCGATGCGGTGCTCGGCTTCGACGACCGCGGCCGCGGCACGAGGATCATTACCTTCTCGGAACCGCCCTTCGACTCCGTGTTCTCCGGCAACACCACGGATATCTGTCCCGTCGGCGCACTGACCACCACCGACTTCCGTTTTACGGCCCGTCCCTGGGAGATGGGCGCCCACGCTTCGATCTGTACCCAGTGCCCGGTGGGCTGCAACACGACATTGAATGTGCGCCGCGAGCCGCGTGCCGGCGGCGATATCACCGTCCAGCGTGTCATGCCGCGCCAGAATGAGGAAGTGAACGAGATCTGGATCTGCGACAAGGGCCGCTTCACGTATCACTATGCTGAGAGCAAGAAGCGGCTTTCCCATCCGCTGGTTCGGAAGAATGGTGAACAGGTCCGCGCTTCGTGGGATGAGGCAATCAAACTGGCTGCCGATAAATTCCAGGAAGCGAAGAATGACCTGGTGGTCCTGGCATCCGGCCGGCTTGCCAACGAAGATCTTTTCAATCTCAAGAAACTTGCCGACCAGGCAGGCGGCTTTGCCCTGCTGTACTCCCGCATGGGCGGAGGCGAACTGACCTCCCTGGTGGGCATGAGTGACTCCAATTTTGCAAACATGGGTGCCGGTTCCGTGATCGTCGTGGTTGCCTCTGACCTGTACCAGGAAGCCCCGATCTGGTACCTGCGCATCAAGCAGGCGGCCGACCGCGGCGCGACCCTGATCGTTTTGAACCCGCGTGAGACCAAGCTTGACCGGTATGCCTCGTTCGTCGTCCGCTATGCCTATGGCGATGAAGTGAAGAGTGCCCAGGATCTAGACAAACGGCCCGGCGTCATCGGCGCGCTGCTTGGGAAGGATCCGAAGATCGCCGCTGCCTTCCGCGAGGCAGGGAATGTGGTTGTGCTGTATGGCAGCGAGGGACTGGGTGTCTCCGCTTCTGCCAGCCTGGCCTCGGCCTGCGCGAATCTGCTGCAGGAAACAGGATTTGCCGGTAAAACCAACAGTGGCTTGATCGGCGTCTGGGAGCGTGCCAACGACCAGGGCGCCTGGGAGATGGGCTTCCGCGCGGAAGAGCATCTCGTGGATGCTTTGACCGGAAAGACGGTGTACCTGGCAGGTGTTGACCCTGTCAGCGATTTCCCTGTGCTTGCAGAAGCTCTGAAGTCGGCGAAGTTCGTCGCCGTGCAGGATGTGATGGAGACTGCCACCACCCAGGTTGCGGATGTGGTTCTCCCGGCCCAGGCTTTCACCGAGCGCGAAGGGACCTATACCTCCGGCGAGCGGCGCGTCCAGCGCTTCTATGTGGCTGTACCGGTGACCGGAGAAGCGAAGCCGGATTTTGCAATTACCTCCCAGATCGCCGGGAGAATGGGAATTACATTGGAAGGCGCTTCTGCTGCCCGGGCCTTTGATCTCCTGGCAGGGGCAGTTCCCTCCTACGCCGGATTGAGCTATGCAAAGGTCTCCGAAGTCCGGCCGCAGTGGCCCCTTGTCGGGCGCAGCGATCTGTACTATGGCGGCACGACCTATGAGAACAAAGGTGGGATGGGTGCCCAGCTCTCAGCCGCCGCGTCGCGCGGCGAAACGGTCGGCCTGCCCAAAGTCGAAAAAGAACCGGCTTCTCTTCGTCCCAGGGAAAATGAGCTGCTGGCCGTCCCTGTCAATAAACTTTACAACCGCGGCACCACGATCATGCAATCGGCCAACCGTCTGCGCGACTGGATCGGTGGACCGACGATCACCCTGCATCCCGAGGCCGCTCAGAAGATGGGCATTGAAGAGGGACAGCTGGTGGGCGTGAGCTTTGACGGTGCCAGTGGAGAAGCGGTCGTAAAACTCGACCCAACGATTCCGGTCGGCGTTGCCCTGGTGCCGCGTGACATGGGGCTCCCCATTCGTGAGCCTGTGCCCGCGACCGTGAGCGCGCCCGCAAAGGTGAAATGATGTTAACGGACTGGACTATCTGGCTGGAATGGTTAATCAAATCACTTTTCGTGATCTTTGCCCTGTTGACGGGCTTTGCATACCTGACGTGGTACGAGCGCCGGGCACTGGCCCGCATCCAGGCCCGCATCGGACCGAACCGCGCCGGGCCCTTTGGTTTGCTGCAGCCGATCGCCGACGCGGTCAAGCTGATCTTCAAGGAGGAGCTTGTCCCTGCGAAGGCGGACAAGATACTTTTCTTCTGGGCGCCGGTAATTACCATGGTTCCCTCGATTATTATTGCAGCCGTCATCCCGTTTGGACCGGTTGTCAACCTCTTTGGACGGCCGGTGGCGCTGTCGGTGGCCAACATCAACGTCGGTGTCCTTTACATGGGGGCGAT
>JBLMZU010000257.1:0-4150 GCA_050258995.1 Bacteroidota bacterium | reverse complement strand
AGCTTGCCCCCGGCGCCATGTTCACGCTGGGCACGCAAAAGGCGGGACATGAAGGATACCTTCTGCACCATCCCAGATTTGACCTGGATGAACGCGCCCTGCCGATCGGTACAGCAGTACTGGTGGAAACAGCAAAGCGGTTTTTGAGCCGCGAAAAATAAAAAGTAAGTACTTTTACGATATCAAAACATCCCATGTCATAGTGATGTGGGATGTTTTGATACTTGTACAGTCATGTAAGAAGTGCTATAAATAGACATCGACCACCAATGATGGGGTAATCGATGATATTCATTCACCCGGAAATCGCATTAATTTGTCTCTTCTCCATGATTGCCTTGATATTGGTAATCGCTGGATATACGTTTATCGTAAATTCTCGCCGCTCGGCAGACGATCCCAAGAAACAGCGTTATCGCCTGGTGGCGATCCTGTTGATCCCCATCACAGTGCCGTTTCATCTCACCCTGGCAATCCTGGTTTTTCTCTTCACCGCCCTCGTCTATATTGGTTTTTTCATTATATTCACCATTTTATTGGTGGTAATCCGCAAATGGTTCTTCCTGGTCTGGTGGCATAAGTTTGCTACGGCGGTTGGCGATCCACTATTGAAGCTCAACAGCAGTCTGATCCGGTCCATCATCCCCCAAAATTTAAAAAAACAACCATCCCTGCAACCGGAAACATCTGTTGGAGGGTCAATCCTGCAATAGCATGCATTCCAGTGCCTTATTGAAGACAGGCTCCCGCACTGAAGAACTACTTCTCAGTCTTTAAATATTGTAGGATTAGGATCGATGCAGCTTGTGGGAATAGAAGTGGTAGGGAACGACCATGAGAAAGCCGATGGCAATCACGAACTGGCCAATCAAAACTCCGCCTGCCTGCCAGGGGCCAAAATAGGGTGTCTTGGGGACAGCCTGCGTTCCCATGCCGAATACATCTGCCAGGGCGGCGAATACAGCGATCACATACCCGGTTGCGACCAGTCGAAGGCCAATATCGGCGATGATGCTGCGCTGTTCCTTCCCCCAAAGAGCAGAAAGGCCTACATAGCCTCCAAGACAGATCAACGCCAGGCCGACCAGGAAGACCACGATCTGAATGAACCCTACGATCGGATTCCCATCCCAGCCAAACCAGTCTGGCTTTGTGCCGATGATAAAAATCAACAGTCCCAGAACGACCAGGATCAGGCTAAAGCGGACCCTTATGTAGGAGACAGTGCTGAGTGATTCACCGTTCATGAGGGTAGGTTCCTGCGCAGAAATCCCAGCCAATTGCCCCCCAGGATATTTTCGATATCCGATTCATTGTAGCCGCGCGCCCGCAATCCGGAGGTGATCATTTGCAGGTCGGCGATCGAATCCATTTCGTGAGGAATGGATTGCTGGCCGAAGCCGCCGTCAAAATCAGAGCCAATGCCGGCATGCAGCGAATCGCCGGCAATCTGGCAGATATGGTCGATGTGCGCGATCAAGGCCTCCAGGGAGACCTCCTCCCGGCGGCTTCCATTGGTCCGCAGCCAGCCTACTTTGAGGAATGTATTCAACGGTATAACCCCGATCACGCCATCCCGCTCGATCAATCCCTCGATGATGCGGTCAGGCAGGTGCCGGTTGGTCTCCGCACCTTTCATCAGAGCCGCGCAGTTGGCATGCGTGGCCATCACAGGCCCCTCGTAGCGATCCAGCGCTTCACGCGCGGCCGCTTCATCCATGTGGCTGAGATCGAGCACAAAATTGTAGTCTGCCATGGCTGCCAGCAGCTCGCGGCCTTCGGGCGTCAAGGGACCCGGCTCCCCAGTGCCGCCGCAGTAACGCGTCCCGGCCCAGGCCAGGCCGATCAGGCGCAGTCCCAGGTCATACCACTCACCAAGCTCGTGGGGTGACCGGATACCGTCCGCACCCTCCATGAGATAGATGAGCCCCACCGGGTGCCCCTGCTCATCCTGCGAAGGGCTGGACCACTGCTCGATGACAGAATCAAGCTCCTTCACGGAAGTGACATGGCGAAACTTGTCGGGGTGCGAATCGACCAGTCTGCGGTAGGCTGTGATCTGGTCCATGTAGATCCGGTGCGCTTTTTCCGAGTCTGCATACCAGATCGTATCGGTCGGTTCCTTCTTTCGGGCAGGCGGCGCATAGAGAGTGGCGAAAACGGCCGCGACCTGTCCGCGCTGGTATTCGGGCCACCCGACCAGGCAATCCCCATTGGCCGCCGGGATGTAGGTTCCCACTTCCCGCTGGCGCGTCTCCTGTACCGAGCGCGTATAATCGCGCCCGTAGGAGAGCATATTCCATGCCAGATCTTGATGTGCGTCTATGATCAGGGGCATAACCATGAAAGAGCGTCCCAATGGTTTGGGACGCTCTTGATTTCAGGTCAAGCTTCCTTGTTTTCCCCGGTTGACTCGTCCGGTACTTCTTCTGAAGAAGTGTCCGGTGCCCCTTCTTCCTGTTCCTCTTCCGCTCTGAATTCTGCAGTCAGCAGCTTGAAATCCTTGTCTGCAAACGCCGCAGAGTCCACCTTGCGCAGACTCAAACCGATGCGGTGCTGATCCGGATCGATACGGATCACGCGCAGGCTCTTGACTTCACCTTCCTTCAGAACCTCCTTCGGGTGTTCGATACGGTGTTCCGAAATTTCAGAAATGTGGATCAGGCCTTCGATATCGCCTTCCAGGCGGGCAAAGGCGCCAAACTTGGTCAGGCGGGTAATCACACCCTCGACCAGCTGGCCAACGCTGTACTTCTCCACACGGGACCGCCAGGGGTCAGCCTGCAGTGCACGAACGGAAAGACCGATGCGCTTCTTTTCCTTGTCGACATTGATGACCTTGACCTTGACCTCCTGCCCCACTTCCAGGACTTCGCGCGGGTGGTCAATATGATCCCAGGAAAGCTCGGAGAGATGGACCAGGCCATCGGCCCCATTGATGTTGATGAAGGCGCCGAAATTAGCCAGGCTGGTGACACGGCCGGTGTAGACCTTGCCCTCCTCCAGCTCCTCGATCACTCGTTCCTTGATCGACTGGCGGGATTCAGTGCTGGCCGCGCGCTCGGAAAGGATCAGGCGGCGGCGCTCGCGGTCCACTTCGATCACGCGGACCGAGATCGGCTGGCCGATCATCTTCTGCCAGCGCTGCTCGGGCGTATCGCCCGTGGACTGGCTGCGGCGCATGGCGCTGATCTGCGAGGAGGGCACAAATCCGCGCAGACCCTCGACGGCCACGATCAAGCCGCCCTTGTTGAAACCGATGATCTTGCTGTCGATGGTGGTATCACCCTCGAGCAGCTTTTCGACGTTCTCCCAGGACATTTGCTCCTGGGCTCGTTTTAGGGAAAGAACAACATTGCCGTTTTCGTCCTCGGGATTCAGGACGAAAACATGGACTTCCTGACCGACCTTAAGAACTTCACGCTCTTCGGGGGTCAACGCATCCAGTTCACGACCAGAAACTACGCCTTCCGACTTGGCGCCGATGCTGACGAGGATCTGGCTGGGGCTGATACTTGCAATCATTCCGGTGCGAATCTCGCCGGGCTGAGGCAAGTCAACGTTCAACTCCTGTTCGTTCAGCAAAGACTCCATGGTTTGATTGTTATTATTGTTCTGTTGTTCTCCCTGCGATTGTGCATCACTCCCTGATGATGCAGGAAAGGCTTGATTCTGATCTGTCACTTGAGGCTCCGGTTGAGAAAAATATGAGTGAGATTATACAGTCGAATGGGGAAGTTTGCAACCCTGGCTAGCGTATATACATGATAGATATATTAATTAATGAAGCCCAGACCGTATTTTCGTAATGCATCAAGATAAAATGTTACTTTGGTGGATACGTTGCATCAAGAAAGAATGTTACCGAGAAATCTTCCACAGCTGTGCAATTTTCTGGTCAATCCGACGCCGCAGTTCGGCGGGATTGAGTTGGACATAGAGATGGGCGAGCCGAGCTTTGGCTTCTAAAGGAATGTCTTTACGTTCAAGCACTCGCTGGTAAGGGGTCTTGGCGCTATCATACCGTTTGATGGTTTTGTTGCCAACCCGTTCCTTTGCAATCAGCTTGAGAGAAGGCTGAAAGAAGTTGATGTAGAGACGTAAATCGTCATAAATGCTTTCCAAGAGCAGTAGCTCCTCTTGTGTTTCC
>JBLMZU010000256.1:0-6232 GCA_050258995.1 Bacteroidota bacterium | reverse complement strand
GATCAAGTTGCCGCAATTCCTGTGGACGAACCACGCGTAATTGTTGCGACAGGACGCTATCTTGGTGAGGGTTTTGATGACGCGCGGCTGGATACCCTGTTTCTCGCACTACCGATTTCCTGGCGCGGAACATTGATACAGTATGCAGGTCGTCTTCATCGAGCGAATGCTGCCAAGCGAGAAGTGATTATCTATGATTATGTAGATTTGGAAGTCCCGGTACTGGCGAAAATGCACACACGACGGCGAAGCGGATATAAGACAATGGGTTATCAGATAGGCATTCAGGATGAGAGAAGGGAAGCGGTTCAACTACCGATGACAGATTTATAATGTAACTAAAGCCGGGCGAGCTGGTTTTGCAGCGCTGGCCGGCGCTTGTATTTTTCCTTTGTCTCCCTCAAATACTTCTGCCATTCATCCGTTTTTCCCAGCAGCTTGTAGGCTTGTTTCGCGCGTTTAAGCCAAGTGGCGGCAATCGGATAGTTCTTGCTTTTGGGCTCGGACATCAAACGTTCTGCGTGCTTCAAGCTGATTTTGACGACCCATTCCGGCCGGTGGGGCATCACGCCGTCGGCCACGGTTTCGACAATGGCGTACCACACGTCACGGCCCTCAGCCACCTTAATGGCCTCATCCCATTCCTCCTCCAGCAAGAATACTTCAGCCAAAACCTGCCTATCATGCGATTTGCGAAGTATTGCCATCACTTCCGGGCGCAGACGCCTCCAGCCCGGTCCGGCCAGTCGCTGGATCGCCTTATAGATTTCCAGAGATGGCCTCTCCGCAAAGACAGCCAGCCACGCTGCCAGCGCCTGTTCTGCCCGTCCCTGGGCCTCTTCCACCGGGCCCAGCCATTCGCCCAGGTTTGCTTTCGGCCCCTCCAGTTTCAGGCCGTTTTCTCCGATCTCAATCGCTTCAGCCACCCGGCGCGCTTCCCGCAGTCGCTGGGCTACTTCTAGACTCTCTTTCGCAGTGGTGAGATGTTTCCTGGCATATTTCACAGCGTCCGCCACCTGTTTGAGATCGCACAACTTGAGGGCGTAACGCAGGTGACGCTCTTCCTTCCTGCATAAGGCAAGATATTCCTCGGTACGGCCTTGCCGGTCCAGCACATTCAGTTTGGCTTCGGTGAGATCATCGAAACTGGTTGTGGGAGGCCAACCCCATTTACGAGACTCATATTCTTCCTCATCCTGGTCTTCGTCTTCATCCCATTCTTCCCACACTTCCTCGTCGACGGTCAAATCCATGCTTCGCGGATGCGCAACCTTCTCAGCGACATCTTCCCAGCCAAACTTTGCAGCCTGAACGGCAATGTCCAGGTTGCCTTCCATTCCGTAATCACTGGCATAGTCGATCAGTTTATCAAGCCTCTTTGTCAGTCTCGCCCGTTCGACCTGGCTGAGCTCCATACTCAAGATGGCTTCCGCCAGGGGTGTGCCCAGTTCTCCCACGAAGCCGCCCAGCTCGCCGTTCGAGTCGTCGATATGTTCAATAGCCCGGCTGGACTCTTCCAATAATACCAACAGAATCTCGAGTGCTGTCTCAGCATCCCCGGAGTCCAGGAATTTTACGGCCGATCCCTGTACTTCGCGCAGTTGGTTGGCCAGGCCACCCACATACCAGTAGGCCTCCGACATTCGCATACTATCCAGACTGTGGACGATGTCGAGAATATGGCGGCGGTAGACTTCGATATCAACCTTCTTATGTTTCTTCCTGGATTTTTTAGAGGGAACGGAGATCAGGGCTTCGATCCGGTCATACAGCTCGGGCTGCTCCTGCATCAGCCTGGTGAGAATGGCAATGAGATCGTCCAGACCCAGGTCCGCTAGTAATTCCGCTGGCGCTTTACGCGTCACAAACGCTTTTGGGTGTTGTGCATAGGCAAGCAGCAGGGCGACGATGTGCTTGCAGTGGCCGACGCCTTCGTAGAGACACGTGCAGGACGCCCTCCCGATTCCCGCCTCATCCAGCTCCACCTGCACCCGGTAATAGGGTGCGTAGGTGCCAGCACACTCCCCGCTCAACAGGCTGCCCTGGATGGCAGTGTTCGAAATCGCGCCTTCCCGATAATATTCTTCGCCGCGACGAAAACTTTCGGGTGTGGCCCCGGTGCGGATCATGCTTTCGGTGATTTTAGGGAATGCCATCTTCGCCTCTATTGGCCATTTGGGATGAATTCTTTCTTAGGCCAGCTACATCAATTACCCGGAGCACATTTTAGTGCAAGAGCGGACCTGTCTCGCATATGACAATTCGGGTCATTTCTTTTTGCCTTTTTGTTTGACTGCCCAATTAATGTCGGCAAGTTGATATTTTTCTGCCAGAGTACGATCTGCCGGTAATTTGGGAACCAGGCGAATGGAACCATCATCCTCTACCAAAACCTCCAGCAAATCTCCCTCTTTCAGCTTTGCCTTGCGACGTGTGTGAGCCGGCAGTGTGATTTGTCCATTGCTGCGGATTTGTAAATATTCAGACATGGTTCTCTCGCTTTCTTGAAATCTGATTTCCTGATTTCTCATCCAGCATAGCAGAAATGATAGCCGGGTGTCAACCTGAGAAGCCGCTCATAACCTCTTTGACTTATAAAATCTTTTGCGTATGAAAATAAGTGATTTCATATTGACCGTTTTGTCATCCCTGAACAATGGTTTAATGGGCGTCCGCCTAACTCAGCTTTAATGGCCCGGTTGCTTGTTCACGAGATTAAAATAATCGCGATGATCATAATCATGATTATCTTACAGAAAAGTTTTCCAATGGTCGCCATGTAAAAATATCAGAAAATTACCGACACTAAGCCATCACCCCTTCTTTCATTCAGCTAATCTTGTGTTCGTCGGCATATCGGTTACGCACCGATCCATTCACCCGTCTTCACAAGTTGTCACTGAATGGAAACAGAAACCTTTCTAATCAAATCACCCAACCTTGAAATTTACCAGACCGACGATCTGCGAAAGTGGATCGGCATCTACCTGCATGCCTGCCGCTCTCGTAACCTGGCTGCAGGGACCATAGAATTCTATGCCAAGAAGCTCAACGCCTTCGTACAGTTTTGTTCGCAACAGACTGTTATGAATGTCAGTCAGATCAAGGCTGACCATATTCGGCAGTTTTTGATTTTCCTGGATGAGAGTGGACATCGTCCGGCTGGGACGCACTGCTACTATCGTTCCATCAAAACCTTTTTGAAATGGTATGAGCGCGAAACTGAGCCGGAAAACTGGCGTAATCCAATCAACAAGGTAGGCGCGCCGTTTGTTCCCCTTGAGCCGCTGGATCCGGTTCGTATTGAAACCATCAAGGCCATGATGGAGACTTGCAGGCATGGGAAGCTTTCAGATGCACGGGATAAGGCCTCTTTGCTGGTGCTTCTGGATACAGGGATGCGATTGGCGGAGTTTTTAGCCTTAAATAAGGAAGATGTGGATCCGATCACCGGAATGATCCTTATTCGTTCAGGGAAGGGGAGAAAGCCGCGCAATGTTTATCTGGGGGATAAGTCACGGCAGGTTCTTCGCAGGTATGTCAAAGAGCGCAAAGACTATAGCCCTGCATTGTGGGTGAGCCGGTCTGGAGAAAGACTGACCGAGACGGGACTACGAATGATGTTGCGGCGGCGCGCTGCCCAGGCGGGCGTGCCCAATCCCTCGCCACATGATTTCCGCAGGGCCTTCGGGCGCTCGTTCGGGCGTCTGGTTAATGCATCTGAGGATGCAATCTGTTAACAGGAACAGATTTTCTCATCCTGGCGACATGGAATACCAAGCGGTTTCATGCCGGTCAGCTTCCAGGGGAAAGGAGCGAGTTGTGAGGGGCAGGCCATGCCCCAAGACGCAAACGTTCGGAACGACGGGAAAGGGTTAGCCGGTCATTGGCGAAGACGAGACGTGACCAAGTCGCGGCTGGCATACATGGTCTGTGATGCCAGGAGAACCGTAAATCGCCGAGCAAAGGTTGGCGATGAAACCTTAGCAAATGTTAGGAAGGCTCGAGTGCCTGTACACACGAAGAGCCCGGTTCTCAAGCTCCCCATCCGGGAGAACGCGTTCGGAAGTCAACCCGCCCCCCATCCAGTAACCAGACAGCTACCGAGGAACCACCTGTCCTTGCCCGTGAAAGGGAGACGTGCTTGGGACGCAACGGGGCAGGTGGGGCAGACTGGCCGTAGTAGTCGGTGGAGTAACGCCCACCCAGGGAGCACGGGAAAGCCGTGTGCACACTTGTACCTGCGCGCAAGTGCAGGTGGGGCGAAGGGCCAGAGACATAGCCGTCCAGTGCGGCAACACATACAGAGGTGCTAGACCTTTATGTTGGATGTAGTTGCAGAACTTGGACATCTCAGGAAGTTGGCAGAGCAGGACGCCAACAAACGGTTCAACCGCTTATACCGCCTGGTGCGGCAAAGCGGTCTGCTGGCATTGGCCAGAGAAAGGATCGCAGGCAACAAAGGCGCACAAACGCCTGGGGTGGATGGGGAAAGCATGAAGGACATCAGCAGCGAGAAGGTTCTCCAATTGAGCAAAGAACTGAGCCAGGGCACCTACCAACCACAGCCGGTGAGACGGGTCTACATTCCAAAAAGGAATGGAAAACGACGTCCCCTTGGCATTCCCGCCAGCCGGGACAAGATCGTGCAGGCAGGCGTGGCGCTCATCCTGGAAGCCCTGTATGAACCAATCTTCCGCAAAAGCTCGCATGGCTTTCGTCCCGAACACAGTACCATCACAGCCCTGCGACAGGTTTCGAGTGGGTACCGGGCGGGTGCGAAATGGATCATCGAAGGCGACATCACGGACTGCTTTGGAAGCATCCCGCATGGCGTTGTCCTAAACTGCCTGCGAAAGCGGATCAAGGATGAACAGTTCATCGACCTCATCCGCAAGATGCTGCAAGCAGGTGTCATGGAAGCAGGCAGTTTCTCGCCCTCCTACTCAGGAACGCCTCAAGGCGGTATCGCCAGTCCCATCCTCGCCAACATCGTTCTCCACGAGTTGGATGTCTGGCTGGAAGAACAATATAAAGTCAACCCACCCCCGCAAACCCCGGCAGAACAGAACGCTCGCAGCAACCCGGAATACATGCATTTGCACTATCGCATCATGGACATTCAACGCTATCTGGATGGCAAACGACCGATGCCAAAGAAAGCGAACCCGGAAGACCTCAGACGCGAACTCCGAGAAAAACGACGGCTGCGCAATTTACAGCCGCGCAGTCTGCCGCGCAAAGTGACGTACTACTGTCGCTACGCAGATGACTTCCTGGTCATCCTGTGTGACGCCAGCAAAGCAGAAGCCGTGCAGATGAAAGCGGCCATCACCGCATGGATGAAAGCCAACCTGGGTCTCAGCCTCAACCAGGACAAAACCCACATCACGCACTGGCAGGAAAAAGTGCGGTTCCTGGGCTATGAACTGGAAGGACGACGCAACCAAAATGGAACAGGCTGGCTGCATCTGGGAATTCCCAAAGACGCAGCGCGTCACATCGTCGCCAAGATCCAACAGGCCACCCGCTACTCCCAGGCACCGGAATATGATGTCTTTCACAATGTCAATGCCATTGCCCGAGGCTGGATAAACTACTATCGCTACGCCCACAACCTGAGTGTCACCGGGGGAAGACTATCCACGGTGATCTACTGGAGTACTGTACACTATCTGGCAAAACGACATCGCTGCTCCATTGCCAGAGCGATGAAGCATCACTACGCCAGAAATCCGAAGACAGGTTGCATGGAGCTCTATATCCATACGCCCGCCCGACCACAAACTCCTGAAAACCGCTACTTTATCTGGCACAAGACGCCCACTCGCCTCAGCTTTGATACCTACTCCTCTGTACAGGATGAACAAGCTTACATCGATATCGGCTGGGCAAAAGGACGCAGCCTGCACAAGAAATTAGAGACCAGGACCAGAGCTAAACAAGCCTGTGAACAATGCGGCGCAACGGAAGGCAAGTTGTATGTCCACCATCCGAACCGTCTAGCCAGGGCAAAACGAGTGACCAAGGGCCTGGGCCATGTCGCACAATCCGGGTTAGAACAGAAAACAATCCTGCTATGTCATACCTGCCATACTGCTTACCATGCAAATTCCTGAGTACATGCTATGTTGGAGAGCCGGATGCCGTGAAAATTGCCTGTCCGGTTCGGAGAGGGCTGGGCGGAAACGTGCACCCGCAAGGATGTAACGCGCCGCCCTTCCACTCTATG
>JBLMZU010000255.1:0-3550 GCA_050258995.1 Bacteroidota bacterium | reverse complement strand
GGCGGCATCCAGGAAGCGATGCGTCACCTGGCCGACCATGGACACCGGCAAATCGCCTTTATTGCCGGGAGCCAGATAGATATGGGCGGTGATTCGGGTGACCGGTTCGCCGCCTACCAGTCTTTTTTTCAGACCAATAATCTCGAACTCAATCCACAATTAATTGCCTATGGCCGGCACGTTTACGACGGCGGCTATTCTGCCATGCAGCAGATCATCGAGACCCGCGCCCCATTCACTGCCGTGCTGGCCAGCAATGATGAATCCGCACTCGGTGCCATGCAGGCTTTGGAGGAGGCAGGCCTGAGAAATCCGCAGGATGTAGCTGTGATCGGGTTCGACAACCGGCTGGAAGGCGCGGTCCACGAGCCGGGATTGAGCAGCGTGCATGTCCCGCTTTTCGACATGGGCTACCAGGCTCTGAAGTCGATATACGAGCACCTTGCTGCAGGGACGGAATTAAATCGATTGACCAGGATAGGCACCCGGCTGGTGAAGCGGGAATCCTGCGGGTGCAGGTCCGGGATTTGCATCTCTTTGCAGGGAAATCCCGATCGAAGGCTCGATCTTGCAGGCTCGATAGCGACCAGCCTTCAAAGCCAGGCACACAGTCTGACGGATGCAGAAGTGCTTTCGCTGTGCGAGCAGCTGGTCGATTCGTTCCATGAATGTATTCAGGAAGGGGATGGCACAAAATTCCAAGGCACCTTGATGAATGTCCTGCAAAAGTCCATGGCGGGCGATGATGATGCCCACATCTGGCAGGAAGCAATTTCCATCCTGGGCGAGGTGTCCTCGGATGACGGGATCCATGGGAAGCTGATTCACGAGCTTTTGGATCGGGCCCGGCTGACGATCAGCGCTCAGATGCAAAAACAATACCGTCAATCCATGCTCCGCGAGCGGACGGCCTCCAGTCGATTAAGTCTCCTGACTGACCGTCTGCTCGAGGCTTTGGATGAGACCCAGATCTATGAGACACTGGAAAGTCATCTGCCGGACCTAAATATCCATACTGCCCATGTTGTCCTGTTCGAAGCACAGGGATCTGACCCTGCCGCCTCGAGTATTGCGCGCAATGTCCTCAACCTGGACCGACCACCCTTCCGCTTTCCCAGCCGGGAATTTCCTCCGCCCGGTTTGCTGGAGCAGACCCAGCCTCTGCTGCTGACACTGATACCACTGGTCGGTTATTCAGGTCAGATGGGTTTTATGGCCTTCGGCTCCGAGCCCCTGGATCTGTACGGCACGATTGTCCAGCAGCTGGGTGGCGCCTTTAACATGGCCCGGCTGTACCACCAGGCGGTGGAGGATCGCCAGCTGGCCGAGGATGCCAACCGGATGAAGAGCCGGTTCCTGTCCACGATCAGCCATGAGCTGCGAACACCGCTGAACCTGATCGTTGGTTTGAGCGGCATCCTGTTACAGGAAAATGAGGATGGCAAATCTGTACTGCCTGAATCGGCGCACCGCGATGTGGAACGGATTCATGCCTATGCTCAACACCTGGGAGGATTGATCGGCGACGTCCTTGACCTGGCAACCAGCGATGCCGGTGAGCTCCGTTTGAACAAAGAGTTCATCGACCTGGGTGATGCACTGCGCATGATTATGGAGAGCGGTAGGCAGCTGGCTTCCGACAAGGGATTGGGATGGCGCGTCAGTCTGCCAGAAGGCGCGGCCTGGGTCTGGGGCGACCGGACCCGTCTGCGCCAGGTCGCTTTGAACATGGTCAACAATGCCATTAAATTTACTGACCAGGGGGAAGTCGGCCTCGAGATGCAGATCGATGGCGGTACGGTGACAATCCTCGTCCATGATACGGGTTTGGGAATCCCTCTGGAAGAACAGACCACGATCTTTAGCGAGTTCAGCCGGTCGGAACTAAGTATTACACTCGGCTACCGGGGGCTTGGGCTGGGACTGGCAATTTGTAAGCGCCTGGTCGAATTACATTGCGGTACGATCGGCGTCCGCTCTACGGGAAGAGTTGGCGAAGGTTCCACTTTTTTCTTTACCCTGCCTGTCACCGGACCGGGCGCGCTGACCCAGGGACTGGATCAGAAGCGACAAATTCCCTCGCGCAACCAGCAGACGCATACCATCCTTGTGGTGGACGATGAGCCCAATACTCTTGAGCTGCATGCCCGTATTGTTCAGGCTCACTCGCCGTTCAACCGGGTTCTCAGGGCGCAGAGTGGGGAACAGGCACTCGATCTCCTCCGGCGCGAGCCTGTTGACCTGGTGCTGCTCGATTTGCAGATTCCGGGACAGGATGGATTTGGCGTCCTGGAAAGAATGCGTGAGGAAGAGCGGATGCGCAGGACGCCGGTCATCGTGGTGACCGGGCAGGCGCTGTCCGAAGCGGAGATGGGGCGGCTCTACCCCGGGGTTGCGACGGTCCTGGAAAAGGGATTATTCAGCCTGGATGAAACGATCGCCCACATCAATGCGGCGCTGGACCACAAACACCGCTTGAGCGGGGAGGCGCAGCGCCTGGTCCGCAAGGCGATGGCCTTCATCCACGAGCATTTTGCCGAGCCGATCACGCGCCGGGAGATCGCCCAGCACGTCAGCATTGCCGAGGACTACCTGACCTACTGCTTCCGTCAGGAGCTGGGCACGACGCCCATCAAATACCTGCAGCGCTACCGGGTCAAGCGTGCCAGGGTTCTGCTGCGGGAGAGTGAGACGACCATCACCGAGATCGCCCGACTGGTGGGCTTTTCGGACAGTGGCTACTTCAGCCGCATCTTCCACCGGGAGACTGGCATGTCTCCGGAAGCATTCCGGCGGTCCTAACAAAAGGTTACTGCCTACCACGTAATGGGCTGTAACCTTTTGTTAGGAAATGTCCACCTCCCGCTCGTTTTTGTTCATGCCTTCCAGCCGGTTCCCCTATATGATGCATGAAGCAGAACCGGGCAGGTTCGCAGAAATCATGCTGGCAATCCATTTTTTCATGTGACCGCTCAAAATTTAAGACTGGAAAGGAGTAAAGGAAAGGAAAATTTATCATCTGCGCACGACAACCGTTGGATCATCATAAATGCCCCGAGGAGAAATGCGATGAGAACCAAAACAACAGTCTTTTCACTTGTTCTTCTTATCAGTATGTTGCTTAATTTATTGGGTTTTTCAGTAATACCTGCCCTGGCAGCTGGTTTACCCCTGGTCGACGATTTTGAGCACGGCCTTCCCCAGGGTACGGACTCAAACAAGATCAGTGTTGGGTTCGTGACCTTTCAGGATCCCAACAGCACTGTGGCGATCTCGACCACGCCCACGCCTCCTGCTCCTGTTCCCGGTGTAGCCGACCCGAACAACGTCCTGAAAATGGATGTGAACGTCGTCTCTTATGCCGGGTTTGTGCATAATTTTGAGAACCAGGATGTCAATGCCTGGGTCTCACAGGACTGGAGCGCCTATGAAGGAATTTCCTTCATGCTGTATGGCAACAACAGCGGCACCACCTTGTTCATGGACGTGCTCGACAACATCAACCCGGACTCCACCAAGGATGATGCCGAGCGCTGGTCAAGTGACGTGC
>JBLMZU010000254.1:0-7981 GCA_050258995.1 Bacteroidota bacterium | reverse complement strand
TTTCCATCAGGATGCGGGTTGCGCTCCAGCGCCCGTCGAAGCCGATGGAGGCCACACTGCAAAGGGTAAGGATGCTCCAGCCGGCAAAGATTCGTGCTGTCAGCGGGGTTAGTTTCCAGGGAGTTGCGGCAATCAGCAGCGCGGGCCGGATAAACACCAGAAGGAACACCAATACGCCCAACCCACCAATGATCTTGAGTGTCGTTCGAACGATGGTCGGGAAGAGCACATCGTGTTCCTCCGGGCCGATCAGGCCAGTCTTTTGATTCTGCCACCAGACAAATGGCACCACGAGCGGAGTTATGATATAGATGACTGTCCACAAATTGAAGTTGAGCGCGCCTTTATGGAACCGGTCCAGGTGCAGGAGGGTGGCAATCAGCATACAGATCGTGAAAGCAGTGATCGGCAAAAATCCAGCCTGGACACGATGCCATCTTTTATCGGTGAGCAGGCGGGCAAAAAAATAGGCGCCCGCCGTATAGCCCGCGCCAATCAGCAGCGCGGATGTGCCAGGGAGAATTGTCCATGCAAAATCTATGTCTGTATGAGTGGGGAAAATATAGAGTGCTACAAAAGCCAGCAGAAGCACGACAATAACACTGGCAGCCACAACTTTTGTCAATACCAATACACGGTCGTCTCTAAAATCGTCCATAAACTCACTCCTTCTAACGATAAAGACCGGATACTCATGATTTATAACCCATCCGGATAAGAAAGGATGTTATCATTCCATATTATTTTATCGGTGGTTGGAACTGGATGGCCTATGGATCAAAGATATGATGCGATCATTGTTGGCAGTGGACCCGCGGGAGCCACTGCCGCATTTTTTTTGGGGCAGGCAGGGGCAAAAGTGCTGGTGCTCGAGAAGGAAAAACTGCCGCGCTACAAGACCTGTGGAGGCGCGGTCTCGGCCCGGGTGCTGAACCAGTTTCCATTCTCATTCGAACCCGTCATTCAATCAAAAGTCAATTCTTTGTCGTATGGAGTGGGGAACGAAATGGTGACCGTTCCCACGCCAGCCTCCTCCCTGCGCATGGTAATGCGCGCCGAATTCGATGCGCATCTCCTGAATCATGCCGAGGCTAGGATCCGGGAGGGTGTGGCAGTGAAGGCGGTCAGGGAAGAGGATGATTCTATAACGGTGACAACAATTGGTGGGGAAAGAATCGTTGCCGCTTATCTGGTCGCGGCCGACGGCGCAAATTCCATCCTCGCCCGCTCGCTAGGCTTGCGTACTCGGAAAGTCATGGCGGGCGCCATTGAAGTGGAAGCGAACGTCCCCGATAAAGTCATGGAACGATTTGCAGGAAATCCGATGTTGATCTTCGGCGATCTTCAGGTTGGCTATCTTTGGATCTTTCCAAAGTCAGACCATTTATCGGTGGGGGCCGGAGCCTTGCATCCCAGACCGGGCGAGCTGCAATCAGTATTGAAGCGCGTGATGAAGCGGTATGGGATCCTGCTTCATGACCAGCAGCGAGGACATCCGTTGCCAATCTACTCCCACCGGGAACGGGTCAACACCAGCCGTTCCTTTCTGGCTGGTGACGCGGCCGGATTTGTGGATCCGTTTACCGGAGAGGGGATTCGCTTTGCGATCAAAAGCGGACGAATGGCGGCTGAGGCGATTCTGGCAGGCGATCCCCTTCAATATGCTGCGCGCCTGCGCGGGACGATCCATCGCAACCATCAACATGCCCTGACATGGGCTGGTATTTTCTATCGATCTCCGCGTTTGTTCTTTGAGCTGGGACTCCGTAATCCTGTTCTCAGCCATGCCCTGATTCAAATGCTGGACGACCGCATCGGCTATGGAAGACTGTTCTTGCGGATCATCTCCGGATTCCCCCTTTTTCTCACCACAAAAAAGATCACATTGCCCCAACCACAGGAGGCGCTCGATGTACAGTTTAGTTGAGAGCCTGACGGAAACAGGCAAGAAATGCCTGTTTATCCGGCTCGGCAATGCCCTGGCAGCAGTCGAAGCCCTGGTCATAGGCATCACCGAGTCATTGACCGACCTGGCACCGTAGTTCGGGACAATGCGCTATTGGCGCCTGAAGGGATGGAGGCAACGCCTTGAGCTGATGTTGCAGGCTGGCCGATTTCTTTTTGTAATTCCCCTTCAGCAGAAGACTGTATGACTACCCACAGAAAGTTTGCTTCTCCTATTTCAACCCCGCTTCCCTAGCGCGCACGATCGCCTGGGCACGGTCTGCCACCTGCAGTTTGCCGAAGATACTGCTGATGTACTGTTGGCAACCCCACTCCATCATCCCTGATCTGGAGTGCCAGTATATAGGGCCGCACGCAATTGATTGTTTCAACATTGATTCCTCGACATGGCGCAAATCACTCTCACCTTTTGTAAACTGACATTTTGATAAACTATTCGCGAAGGAGGGTCCGGAAATATTGCTTTTCACCAGAAATATTTCATATCAAAAGGTTGTAAATAGTGTGGCACGCTTGGCTGTACTCAGGTGGCGCTGTTTAGCATCAAGTAGCATATTTCTCCGGCTTTCAAAAGACTGGTTCAATTTGTTAAATCTGCATTGACTCCTTTCAAAACATCCCTCGCCATGCTCTTCAGCTGGAAGACATTACAATATGATCTATACTTCAACGCATCATACCAGGGCAGGATAAAACAATGAAGAAGATGCTTTACAGCGTGCTGTTCGTCCTACTATTCGGATGTCTGCTGGGGGTGTTGGTCAGATCTATCCCTAAAAAAACGCCCGTGCACACGACCATGACACCTCCTGCACCGTCAGAACCTTTTGGGTATGATGTGCCTGTTCAGCCGGACTCGCCCTGGCCAACCTTCCGGCGTGACCGTCGCAATACAGGCTCCAGTCCACTCCCAGCCAAGTATCAAGGGGACCAACCCTGGAGCTTCCAGACAGGCAAGGGTATTTTTTCCACGCCGGTGATCGATTCAAAGGGGATGATTTATTTCCGTTCCGCTGACCATTACTTTTACGCGCTCAACCCGGATGGCTCTCTCAACTGGAAGTATCAGACCGGTGAGATCATCGATTCTGCAGGCGCCTTGACTCCTGATGCGGTCACATTCATCTCGGGCGATGGGTACATGTATCACTACCGTACCGGGCCGATGGCGTTGTCCAAGCGCCCCATCTAGGTCTACGAGTCAGAACTACGTCCCGGGATCAGCTATAACCGCTGGTTCGAAGGAAATGTAGCCGTGGGATTCGATGGAACCTATTATTCCGGGAATACAAATTTCCTGTATTACGCCATAAACCCGGACGGCACACTGAAATGGACCTATCCCACGACCAGCAATAACTGGTCCATGGCGGCCATTAGTGACGATGGCAGTATTTACTGTGGATCGCTGGACACTTATCTCCGCTCGGTCGCCCCGGATGGAAAGGAGATCTGGCGCGCGCGGACACTGGGATTTGTCGCCTCCTCGGCGGCGGTTGGCTCGGACGGTACGATCTACATGGGCAGCTTTGACTCGAACCTGTATGCTCTTGACCCGAAAACCGGTGCCATCAAATGGAAATTTCCGACATCCGACCATATCTATGCTTCCGCCTCCCTGGAGGCAGACGGAGAGGGGAACACCACCGCCATTTTGTTCGGGTCGGCGGACGGCTCGTTCTACGCGGTGGACCCGCAAGGGAAACTGCTCTGGAAATACGACACCGGCGACCCCATTCGATCCTCCGCTGCCCTGGGATTTGACCCGGAAGGAAAAAGCCGGATCGTTTACTTTGGCGATGGCAATGGGAAGCTCCATGCCCTCAATGCAGCTGACGGTTCTCTCCGTTGAGCGTTTGACACCACCTCCACAGAGACCGAGCTTGCCGACCGCAACGATCTGAACGGCTCCGTTGCCCTGAGCAAAACGGGCATCTATGTGGGCGGAGAGCACGGCCAGTTATGGTATCTCCCCTACGATTACTGCCTGCACGCTCAGGATACGCGCTGCTCGCAAGCATCCACGCTGCCGCAGGATTTCACCGGGTTGTATTATGTCTCTCCTGGCGGCAATACCAGCGCCAGTTTTCCAGCCACGCTCCCATCGTCTGCCATGCTGACGCTGTGGCTAGTGGTGCGTAAGAATGGGCAGACCGTTGGAGCGCGCATTTGTGATGCGCCCATCGGCTGTCCCGCGGATGCACTGACTGTCAGCGTGGAGCCCTCCGTGCCTCTCTCGGTGAGCCACTCGGCGGACGGTCGATACATTTATATTCGTCCACAGGAGTTTCTCGATCCAGGACAAACATATACATTGAAAGAATCAGGTAAATATTACACCGACGGCTTTCGTCTGGGCAACATGACTTTGGGCGGCTCAGCCGCGGGTACATTCCAGGATGAATTCAGCTTCAATGTGGAGCCGGCACCGAATTTGCCGCTTAATGTGGATTCTGAAAAATCCACCGCTTTTGAGTGGACCCGCCTGGCGGCTCCCATCCCGCCGATGTTACCCAGCCTGAACCAGATCCGCTTTGGCTATATCGATTGGATCGTTGCACCGATTCTCATCACCCGCCCGACAAAAATGATCAGGGGAAATTCATCCTGTGGGCGACCGGTGCGAAACGTGCTCCAGACGGAAGTCTGGTCCCGGACCCGGAGAGCGATTTCACACTGCCACTGAACGGACGCTACCAGGGCGCGGATTTTATTGCGATCGACCAGAAATTCCCCATGCCCATCACCGGCATCAATATTCCCTTTAACCTGTTCGAGCTGCGGGGCAGGTTCAACGGCGATGGTACGACCACCAGTCCGTCAGCGTATGCATCCACGGACGCGCTCTCGATCCCCACTTTCGGACCATACCTGGTGATCGCCGGACTGGCCAATAACTGGTACAAGGAGCTGCTCGTCTCGGGTGCGTATGTCACGCGCCATTATGATGGCAGCGCAAACCATCTGCCCGAAGGAGTCCATGTTTCTGATGTAACATTTACTTCACCGACAAGCGATACGGATGGTTCGGCGACTGCTGTCATTAGCCTTGATCCCGGAGTGATCTACTCTGCCTCCGGGCATCGCGCCGGGCTGCTGTTGGTGGATCGTTCCACCCATGAAGCAGTCTATATGGACTACAAGGCGAATCTCACTACAGAAGCAGACAGCGCCGGGAACATTCAGCCGGTAACACTCACCCTACCGAAGGCCATGATATTGCCGGAGCAATTGGATGCCTATGTAATTCTGGATGTATTTCCTGTGTTACATAAGACATTTCGATAAATGCACGCAATTGCATCAATAATGAATGTGGTTCTCATCCACCTAGGTTTAGTCCTAATGGATGTTCAGGTAACAATCTTGTTATGGTGGAACTTAAGCTCGCCTAGCTGATCAAAAGCTCCTCGCTCGATTCCTTGGTCACCGTAGACTGGAAATTTATGTCCAGAGTCGCGCAGCTGCTTCAAAGTTTGTCCCAATCCTAGCGTCCCGAATTCCCGGGTGCGAGTGGTGTGGTCGAGATCAATCAACTCGGTTATAAAGGTCTGGTTGGTGCCCGCCTCCTGCAGAATCCGTCCGTCTGGGTCAATGAAGGTTGAGCGGCCTCCGCCCCAATCACCTATACCGTTTATACTGAAAAAATAACACTGGTTGAACAGGGCGTTAGCGCGAGCCATGACCAGCTCCAGTGGCCGGTCGGAGGTTGGTGTAAGTGTCGGCTGCAAGATCACTTCAGCGCCCATCCATGCCAGGGTGCGGGAGACCTCCGGGAACCACATGTCATAACAGATACAGAGACCAAAACGGCCGACAGAGGGAATATCAAATACGCAGAATTCACTACCCGCTGCAGTGCCGGCTTCGTACGGCAGCCAGGGAAACATCTTTCGATACTTGGCCACCAGGTCACCGTCAGGCGTAATAACCACAGAAGTGTTATACATCTTTCCATCTTCGATCTCCCACATCGAGCCGGGTACAAGCCACTGTTTGGCCCTCCGGGCCAGATCACAGAGACGGTCGGTCTGCGGACCCGGCACCGGTCCGCTGTTCCTTTTCCACCAATCCTTGTCAGCGGGGGTGGTGAACTGGACCAGCCCAGGGACAACCAACTCATGAAAAATGGTCATATTCACCCAGGGGAACTGCTTACGGATGTTGAGAGTAACATCGGCCATTTTCTCAAAGGTCGCATCTGCATCCCGCGGGACCACGGACATCTGCACACCTGCGATTCCGAACAAACGACTCATAAGTTTGACTCCATTGATGAATTTGGTTCCACGAGATGACAGGCTACCTGCCGGTTACTCGTAACGGTGCGTAAAACAGGCTCCACTTCCCGGCATTGCGCCTTGGCCATCGGACAGCGAGTATGGAACCGGCATCCTGTGGGTGGGTTGATCGGGCTGGGCACATTCCCTTCCAGCACCTTCAATTCACGTCTGGTATTTACCTCTGGCATAGGGATGGCTTCAAACAGCGCCCGGGTATACGGGTGCAACGGCGCCTCGAACACATCCTGCGAGGGGCCTGTCTCAACGAGCTTGCCAAGGTACATGACCCCAATTCGATCGCTGATGTGCTGGACAACGTTGAGATCGTGAGAAATGAAGAGGTAAGTCAATCCCAGCGATTTCTTCAGGTCATCCAATAGATTAATCATCTGCGCCTGGACCGAAACATCCAGGGCCGAAGTGGGCTCGTCCAGGACGATCAATTTTGGATTCAGTGCAAGCGCGCGTGCAACCGCAACGCGTTGGCACTGCCCGCCCGACATCTCGTGGGGAAAGCGGTCCAGGTGTTGTCTTCCCAAGCCCACCTGCCCGAGCAGCTCAATCACCCGGGGCCGGATTTCCCTGTGGGAAAGTACTTTGTGGGTGATGATCGGCTCGGCAATGATCTGCTCCACTTTCTGTCGGGGGCTCAAGGAAGAGAGGGGGTTCTGGAACACGATCTGCATCTGCCGGCGGATTGGGCGCATCCTGCTCCTCGTGATAGGAGTCAAATCCTGGCCATCAAAGAAGATCTGACCGGCGGTAGGATCTATCAGACGCAGGACCAGCCTTCCAAGAGTTGTCTTTCCGCAGCCGGACTCGCCCACCAGGCCAAAGGTTTCACCGCGGGCAATGCTCAGATCCACGCCATCGACAGCGTAGACATAGTGAATGTCTCCGGATAACCAGCCACCCGGCAACCGGAAATGCTTTTTCAGCGAGCGAACTTCCATCAGGTCAATCATTCTTCGCTTTCCCGCAGCTGTATAGGAGAAGATACACCGTCTACCAGAAAACAGGCAGACCCGTGTCCATCACTTACTTCAAATAAAGCCGGCCGTTCCATACTGCAGCGATCGAAGGCAAACTCGCAGCGCGGTGCAAAAGGGCAGCCGATCAGCGCGCCCGGATTGGAGGGAACCGTCCCAGGGATGGCAGCCATCTTTTTGCCGCGCGAACCCGGCCGGGGAATGGCGTTCATCAGACCGCGGGTATAGGGATGCTGCGGGTGCCGGAAGATATCCTGTGTTGTCCCAATCTCTGCAACGCGGCCAGCATATAAGACGGCCAGCCGGTCACAGGTCTGGGCGACCACGCCCAGGTTGTGAGTGATCAGGATGACGGAAATATCGAACTGTTTTTGCAGATCTCGCAGCAGCTTGAGGATCTGTGCCTGTACGGTCACGTCCAGAGCCGTGGTCGGCTCGTCCGCGATCAGCAGCTTGGGCTGACAGGAAAGGGCCATGGCGATCATGACGCGTTGCTGCTGACCGCCAGAAAGCTGATAAGGGTAGGACGATAGGATCCGGTTCACATCTGGAAGGCCGACTGCATCGAGCATTTCCGCCGCGTGTGCGACTGCCTGCTTGTCTCCCAGGTGCATATGCTGCCGGATGACTCGCTTCATCTGCGAGCTGATCGTAAACACCGGGTTGAGCGAGGACGAGGGATCCTGGAAGATCATGGCGATCTTTCCACCTCGCACCTGTTCCATTTGCGAGACGGGCATCTCA
>JBLMZU010000253.1:0-7239 GCA_050258995.1 Bacteroidota bacterium | reverse complement strand
GAGCACCGCATGCAGCCGCACCGGACGAGTGCGCATCTGGTCATGATGGATGGCCAGGTGAGAGTTGAACTCGCTGGTTACGCGCTTAAATTGGCTTTCCGCAGAAGTGAACATTTTGCCTTTAGCGCCGCCATCCATGATGAAGATGCAGGCCAGGTTGGCCGCCGGTGCATCCGCGATCTCCCGCAATCGCCGCCCTGAGCCGGAGACGATGACCGTGGCACCGGCCAGATCAGGAGCGGGCTCAGGCAGATCAACCACGGTCATTCGTGGAAAGCGCTCTTCCACATCCAAAAGCTCCCGCACACACACGGAAATATTTCCCGCCGCGGCTTCCGCGGCGCCGATCTCCGAAAGCCGCCTGCCCACCTCCCCCATCTGTGCCACCAGCCGCGCAACCGTCAGTTCATTTTTTTCCATGATTTCTAAGACCTCTTAACACCGGATATTCCATTAAGATTGTATCAAGCATCTCGTGGAGGGACATCGACATATCAAGCACCAGTGCCTCTTCCGGTTGTTCGAGAGTGTCGAACTGGCTTTGCAGCAGGTTCTCTTTCATGTAATGTCCTTCGCGCGCCAGCAGCCGTGAGCGAATTCTCTCAAAACTGCCTCTTAGATAAATAACAGGAATTCCTTCGACACCGGCCAGCAACTGGTTACGGTATTTCTCCTTTAAGGCGGAACACGCCAGGACCGGATGGCGATCTGCTTCGAGAGTGGAGAAAAGCCGACGGTTCAGCGCGGCCAGCCAAGGGACGCGGTCTGCATCGGTCAGAGGGAGTCCGGCCGACATCCTGGCGATGTTCTCCACCGAATGGAAATCGTCCGCGTCGAAGAAGTCCCAGCCCAATTCCACGGCCAGGGCTTTCCCCAGTGTGGACTTACCCGACCCCGAAACACCCATGACCAGGAATCCTCTTGGCTGCATCCTGCTATTTTACATAAAAAAGACCGGCATCTCACCGGTCCATTTCTACTTCGATTAAATACGACTAACAGTTAACGTACTCGCACCAGCTCTCATACTTCGCCACCCGGCCGCGGATGGTATCGTGATAAACCTTTTGGATCGCCCGTGTGATCGGACCCGTTTTGCCGTCGCCGATCTTGCGGAAGTCGATTTCGCTCAAGCCAACCACCTCTGCCGCAGTGCCACAAACAAAGACTTCATCCGCGACATAGATTTGATCCCGTGAAATCGGGTCCTCAAGGACAGCATATCCCAGGTCTTTGGCGATGGTGTGAATTGTATGGCGGGTAATGCCTTCCAATACCGGGGCCGTGGACGGTGTGATCAGCTTGCCACGGCGAACCACAAACAGGTTTTCCCCGGTACATTCTGCAATATATCCCTGCGGGTCCAGCATGATGGCTTCCTGGAATCCGAGGCGCTCTGATTCTGTCTTGGCCAGAAAGCTGTTCACATAGTTCCCGGAAATCTTTGCCTTCGTCATGCTGACATTCGGATGATGGCGGGTGTAGGAGGAGATGTTGGCCCGGATGCCCTTTGCCAGTGCCTCTTCACCAAGATAGTTGTTCCATTCCCAGGTTGCAATTGCCAAAGCAGGCTTGCCGGCATCCACGTTCAGGTTCCAGGCACCGCCGGTAATATAGAGCAATGGACGGATATAGCAATCGGTGAAACCATTAGCGCGCACCGTATCCTTGACAGCCTGTACGACCTGATCGACCGTAAAAGGCATCTCCCGCACGCCAAACACATGCGCCGAATCCAGCAGGCGCTCGACATGGTCCCGCAAGCGGAAGACGGCCGGCCCCCTATCCGTGTTGTAGGCACGAATGCCTTCGAACACAGCCGCGCCATAGTGCAATGCGGGCGTCAAGAGATGCACCGTGGCCTTTTCAAACTCCACCATTTCCCCGTTCATCCAGATGTATTTGGATTCCATTCCCATAAGTTCTTCTCCTTTTCAATGTGGAGTCCAACAGCCTGCTGTCGGAACTGCAGCAGCAAGCTCCCGGACTCCTAATTCTACAAATATTTAATGACCTCATCTGTCATCTGGCGGGTGGTCAGTTTTCCGCCGAGGTCCGCCGTTCGAGCGCCGTTTGTGATCGCTGCATCCACAGCTTTTTCAATGCATTGAGCGGCATCTTCCTGTTTCAGGGAATAGCGAAGCATCAACGCAGCGGACAGGATCGTCCCGACCGGATTGGCGATTCCCTGGCCGGCGATATCGGGGGCGGATCCGTGGATCGGCTCATACAACCCGATGCCTGTCTCCGATAAACTGGCGGAGGGCAGCATCCCCATCGACCCCGCCAGCACGGAGGCTTCATCGGTGAGGATATCCCCGAACATGTTCTCGGTCACGACCACATCCATGGAAGCGGGATTCGTGATCAGCTTCATGGCTGCGCTATCCACCAGCTGGTGCTCCAGTGTGATGTCAGGATATTCCTTCGCCATTTTCGTGGCAGTCTGCCGCCAGAGGCGGGAGGATTCCAGGACGTTGGCCTTGTCCACCGAAGTGACTTTTTTTCTTCGTCCCTTCGCCAGATCGAAGGCCAGGTTGAGGATGCGTTCGATCTCGAAATCGTAATACTCAAGCGTGTCGACGGCCCGCTCCCTGCCATCCCGCATTTCACGCATCTTCGGCTGACCGAAATACAGACCACCTGTCAATTCGCGCAGGACCATGATATCCACACCCTGGAGCCGTTCCGGTTTCAACGGCGAGGCATCCAAAAGGGCAGGGTGCACTTTGACCGGGCGCATATTGGCGAATACGCCCAGCCCTTTCCGCAACCGGAGCAGACCGCGTTCAGGCCGGTCCTTCGCATTCGGGTCATCCCACTTGGGACCGCCGACGGCCCCAAACAATATCGCGTCCGCAGACTGGCAGTCGACCAGGGTCTCATCGGTGAGCGACGTGCCGTAGGTATCGATCGAGCAGCCGCCCATCAGGCGTTCCTTGTACTGGAAGGAATAATTATATTTCGTAGCGATCGCGTCCAGCACGCGAACGGTCTCATGAACCACTTCCGGTCCGATGCCGTCACCGGGGAGTAGAGTGATGTTGAATTCCAAGAAAAGCTCCAGATCTGACGATGGACCATGGTCCATCGTCGGTGTTTTAGTGTGCCACCATCAAGCCATATTCGAGTGAATCGGCGAGAGCCCGCCAGCTGGCTTCGATGATATTGGTGCTGGCACCGACCGTGCTCCAGCGGCTGTTGCTGTTCCGTGTATCGATTAACACACGCGTAATGGCCTCGGTGCCATGGTCCGAATCCAGAATACGGACCTTGTAGTCAGACAAATGGAACTTCGCAACCTGGGGATAATAGCCAACCAGCGCCTTGCGCAGGGCGTTATCCATCGCGTTGACCGGACCGTTGCCCTCTGCCGCGGTGTGAAGCACTTCGCCCTGCACGCGCACTTTGACCATCGCTTCAGCAAAAATACCGCGCTTGTCACGGTGTTCCACATTTACAAAAAAGTCGATCAATTCAAAGGGAGGTTTATAGCCATATTCCTGGCGCTTCAGCATCATCGTCACGGATGCCTCGGCAGCTTCAAAGGAAAAACCGCGCGCCTCCAGCTCCTTGATGTCGTTGAGCACGGGCAGAATCTCCTCACCTTCCACTTCCACACCGTGCTCCTCAGCCTTGCTCAACAGGTTGCCGCGGCCTGAAAGGTCGGAGACCACCACCCGCATTTTGTTGCCAACCAGCTCAGGCTCCACGTGCTGGTAGGATTTGGCGCTGCGTCGCATGGCCGCCACATGCACCCCGCCCTTGTGGGCGAATGCCGATTTCCCGACAAAGGGCAGGTGCTCGTCCGGCGTGATGTTGGCGACTTCAGCGACGAAATGGGAAAGCTCATACAGGTCTTTGACCCTCCCCTCGGGCAGACACTGGTAGCCCATTTTGAGCTCCAGGTCGGCCATGATCGAGATCAGGTTGGCATTCCCACAGCGCTCCCCCACCCCGTTGACCGTTCCCTGCACCTGGATGGCTCCTCCCCGTACAGCCATCAGGGAGTTTACGACCGCACACTCGGAGTCATTATGCGTGTGAATTCCGAACGGGTGCGCGAGCGAAGGCCTGAGCTCGCAGATGATTCGCTCCACATCCCAGGGCATCGTCCCGCCATTGGTATCACACAGGACAACCGTCTCTGCACCGCCGCGGATCGCAGCCCGGAGCGTCTCGAGGGCATAGGAAGGATCTGCCTTGTAGCCGTCGAAGAAATGCTCGGCATCATAGATCACGCGCCGGCCATTGGCTTTGAGATAAGCCACGGACTGCTCGATGATGCGAAGATTATCCTCCAATGTAGTGAGCAGAACATCCGTCACATGCAGGGTCCAGGTTTTGCCAAAGATCGTACAGACGGGCGTATGCGACTCGAGCAGGGCCCTGATGTTGGCATCATCCTCGGGTCCGCCCTTGACCCGGCAGGTGGCACCAAACGCGGCGACCAGGGAATTCTTCCATTCGATATCGCGAGCGCGCTCGAAGAATTCCGCATCCTTCGGGTTGGAGCCGGGCCAGCCGCCCTCGATGAAGGCCACCCCGATCTCATCCAGTTTACGTGCGATGCGGATCTTATCATTGCCCGAAAGCGTAAAACCCTCGGATTGGGTGCCATCACGAAGCGTGGTGTCGTAGATCTGAATATTGGGCATAGGTATCTTTTTCTGACGATGGACCATGTGATCGTCCATCATCCATGCTTTATGGTCGCTGCTCAAATGCGGCGATCTCTTTTTCGAAGCCCAGGATGTAACCAAGTTCGTCCACGCCGTTGAGCAGACAGGCCTTGTTGAACGGATCGATCGGGAAAGTGACCGCGCCATACGGATAGGACAGGGTTTGAGATGCCAGGTCAATCGTCAATTCAGTACCGGGCACTTCTTCGAGAAGATCAAACAGCATCTGGTGGGTTTGGGAGTCAACAATGACAGGTATCAGTCCATTCTTGAGGGAGTTGTTACGGAAAATATCGGCGAAGGACGTACTGATCACCGCTCGAAATCCATAGGAGGTGAGCGCCCAGGGGGCGTGCTCGCGGCTCGAGCCGCAGCCGAAGTTATCGCCCGCCAAAAGGATCTGTGCACCCTGTGATTCGGGCTGATTGAGAACAAAATCTTCCCGGGGGGATTTGTCGTCGTTATAGCGCCAGTGATAAAAAAGGGCATCGGCGAGACCATTTTTATCCGTCACCTTGAGGAATTGAGCGGGAATGATCTGATCGGTATCGATGTCGGTATTGGGCATCAGGACAGCGCGGGAGGTAAGTGTTGTGAATTGAGCCATGGGATAATTTCAGTTTCAGATTTTTGATTTGAGATTGGGCTTGCGGCCGGCGAAGACTGCAAGCTCATAGATGCGGAAGTAGCAGTCGACTTCCTCGTAACCGATCCTGCGCAGCCAGTCGCACTGGAGTTCCACCGGGGCAAGCACGTTCGCCGCTTTATCGGGGCGGTTCTTGTATTCTCGCTCGAGTTCTTCAAAACTACGTGTACCGCCATTGCGTTGTTCGATGGCGTAACGCGCTGATACGTAGTGTCCCTCAAACAGGTCGATGTTCATCATTGCTTCCGATGAGACATGCTCGATGTTGACAAACCAGGCGCCCGGTCTGAGCAGCGAAAAGATCTCCTGGTAAATTTCCTGTTTTCGCTCGTCTGGCTGATGGTGGATGGAATAGCCAGACACGATCGCATCGAACGGACCGAGTGTCTGAATTTCGTTTACCCATGCGGGATGGCCGTAATCGAGATTTTCAAAGGAAAGCTGCGTCTCGTAGCCTTTCAGCTGGGTACGAGCCTGGTCGAGCATCGGTGCAGAGAAATCCAGGAGCACGCCGCGAGCCGACGGGTATTCCCCCAGGATCGCTGCGCCCAGGATTCCATCTCCGCAGCCCAGGTCGAGGAAGTTTTCCACCGGCACCGGACGCGTCCGGAGGATCGACATCATGACGCCGATCTGCTCCTGCGCGAGCGGAATGGCAGCCCGGTAGGACAAAAAACGATCGACAATCGAAGGGAGCTTCCAGACTTCATCCGTGGTCATGGTCAGCTCAGCATCGTCCTGACATCGGTGACCACGCCGTGGATAGCAGTGGCCGCGGCCGTCAATGGCGAAGCAAGAAACGTGCGCCCGCCCTTGCCCTGGCGGCCTTCGAAGTTACGGTTACTCGTCGAAATGGCATATTGACCCGGCTGGAGCTGATCACCGTTCATGGCAATACACATGCTGCAGCCTGCCTCACGCCATTCCGCGCCCGCCTCTTTGAAGATCTGATCCAAACCTTCCTGTTCCGCCTGCTTCTTCACATCCTGCGAGCCGGGAACCACCATGACACGCGTGCCGTCCGCAACCTTTCTTCCCTTAAGAAGTGCAGCTGCCAGCCGCAAATCCGAGATGCGCGAATTGGTACAGGAACCGATGAAGACGACATCCACTTTTTGGCCAAGCAGCGATTGTCCCGGCTGCAAGCCCATATAGGTAAGAGCCTTTTCATAGGCAGCGCGCTGGGCGTCATCCCGGCAGGTATCCAGGCTGGGAATGCGCTCGGTGATCTTGATCCCCATGCCGGGATTGGTGCCGTAAGTGATCATCGGCTCGAGCTCGGATGCATCCAGGGTGACCCGCTTGTCATAAGTCACGCCTTCATCACCTGGCAGGGATCTCCATTTGGAAACAGCCTTATCCCACTCATCACCCTTCGGTGCAAACTCTCGGCCATATAGATATTCAAAAGTAGTATCGTCCGGCGCAACCATCCCTGCCCGGGCGCCGCCTTCGATGGACATGTTGCAAATGGTCATGCGTTGCTCCATCGAAAGTCCACGGATCGCTTCACCCGTATATTCAAAGACATGGCCGGTCCCCCCACCGACGCCGATCTTGGCGATCAATGCCAGGATGATGTCCTTAGCCGAAACGCCTTTGGGAAGTCTCCCATCCACGCGAACTTCATAGGTTTTCGGCTTCTTCTGGAGGAGACACTGCGTGGCGAGCACATGCTCCACTTCGGAGGTGCCGATGCCAAATGCCAACGCCCCAAAGGCACCATGCGTGGCCGTATGGCTGTCACCACAGACAATGGTCATGCCCGGCTGGGTCCGTCCCAGCTCGGGGCCGATCACGTGGACGATGCCGCGGTGCGGGCTGTCCATGCCGTGCAGCGTGATCCCGAATTCGGCAGCGTTGGTTTCCATCTGTTTGATCTGCGCGGCGGCCATCGCATCCGCAATCGGG
>JBLMZU010000252.1:0-14044 GCA_050258995.1 Bacteroidota bacterium | reverse complement strand
ACGTGCCCGACAACTTCAGCGGCTGGCAGCAGATCAAGATTCCCTTTGCCAGCATGCACCGTAAGGAGATCGGCAACGGCGCCCCCAATGATGGCTTCGGCCTGACAGAGGTCCACGGCTGGGCGCTTGGCGCAGTGACCACGCCTGCTCCGCAGACCTACTACGTTGATAACGTAATGCTTTACGGCACGGCACCCATCAAACCCCTGACAGTTGGCTTTACAACCATCGACTACAAGGTGACAGAGGGCCAGACAGCCACCATCACAGCAAAACTCAGCAAGCCCTCCGCCGATCCGGTCACGGTTCAGTATGCCACCAGCTTCGGCCCGGCCATCGCCAACCGGGACTATACTCCCGTTTCCGGCATGCTGACCTTCCCGGCCAACAGCACCCAGCAGTCCTTCACCGTCACGACCATCGATGATGCCAAGTACCAGGGCGAACGTGGTGTGCTGGTTGAGCTGACCAATCCCACCGGCGGCGCAGCCCTCGGACAGCCGGCCATTACCCGGCTGGACGTCCTCGACAACGAAGCCTTTGACCCCAACCTGCTCGAGGATTTCGAAACATACCCCTACCTTTGGTCGACCACCGGGCAGCGAGCGTTATCCAATCCGGAGATCGCTGCCGGCAATCCACTGGCTCTGCCCGGACAGGGCGCCTATGAACATGTGCTCCAGGTCAGCCAGAAGCCGACCAATTCCGCCGCGGTATTCACCCGGAATTACCCGATCGGCCAGGATTGGAGCGAGGCTGGTGGGTTGAGCTTCTGGTATTACGGCCAGAAGAGTAACAAGGATGTAACGGTCAAGCTGGCCAACAATCCAGCACGGGTTGGAACCCCGTCCGACTGGCAGCTGGTCTGGAGCGATGAATTCAACAGTAAGGCCGTCACCGCCCCGAATCCCAATGTCTGGGGCCAGGAGGTCGGTGATGGAACGGTCAATGGCATCCCCGGCTGGGGTAACAGCGAACTGGAATTCTACACCGGTGGGACCGCCAATGTGGCCACCGATGGCAAGGGCAGCCTGGTCATCACAACCAAACAGGCTGATGGCTCGTTGATGTGCTACTACGGTCCCTGCCAGTACACCTCGGCCCGCCTGCTGAGCAACAAGCGCTTTGAGGCTGCCTACGGCCGCGTCGAAGCCCGCATCAAGGTTGCCAAAGGCGCCGGTCTATGGCCCGCTTTCTGGATGCTCGGCACGAACCTTGACCAGGTTGGCTGGCCGCAGGGTGGTGAGATAGACATCATGGAAAACGTTGGCCGCCTGCCCAACACAGTATTTGGTACCCTGCATGGCCCGGGCTATTCCGGCGGGCAGAGCTACGGCGACACCACTGATCTGGGCCAACCGGTCGGTGACGATTACCACGTCTTCGCGGTTGAATGGCAGCCGGATACCATCACCTGGACTGTGGACAGTCAGCCCTACTTCACTGCCAGCTCGTCCGATCCCTTCCTGGTTGGAAAGGAATGGGTCTTCAACCATCCCTTCTACTTGCTGATGAACGTGGCGGTGGGCGGCAACTTCGGCGGCGCGGTCGGTCCGGATACGAGCTTCCCCCAGACCACCTCGATCGACTACGTGCGGCTCTACCAGGGCGCGCCACAGCCGGTCAGCTTCGCGACTACCTTCAAAGATAACTTCTCCGGCTGGGAGCAGATCAGCCTGCCCTTCACCGCCTTCAAGAACCCGGGCGGTACGTCGCTTGATCTTTCCGCCATCACCTCGCTCAGCTTTACAGTCCCGGGCGGCATGAGTAAAGCGATCCTGCTCGACCAGGCGCGCCTCAGCTGCCCAAGTGACATTACTGTCACCTCCACCGCTGATAGCGGCGCCGGATCGCTGCGCAAAGCGCTCAGCAGTGTGTGCGTGGGCGGCACGATCCATTTCGATCCTGCGCTGGCTGGTCAGACCATCACGCTTAGCTCGGGTGTTCTCACTCTGGGAAAGAATGTGACCATTGATGCTTCCGCTGCTCCCGGTCTGACGGTCGGTGGCAATGGCAGCGACCGTGTGTTCATTGTCAATGCGGGTACTACTGCGACTGTCAAGAGCCTGACCATAACGAAGGGCTACGGCTGGCAGCTTGCGGGTGGTATTCTCAATAACGGATCCCTGACTCTCGATCATGTGGCGGTCACCGATAACACCATGGCAACCAACGCTGGTGACTACTGGCAGGGCGGCGGCGGAATCTATAACGGATCCGGTGCCACGCTCAACCTGGTTGACAGCAGCGTGACGAACAACAACGCTCGCTGGTCCGGTGGCGGCGTCTACTCTTTCTTCAACACGACCACCAACATCGTTCGCAGTACGATCAGTGGAAATACATCCGGGGATGTCGGAGGCGCGATTCGCTCATTGGGTAATTTCACCATCCTGAACAGCACGATTAGCGGCAACACTGCGACTGGCTGGCACGGTGGTGCCATCTTCCATACCGATGGTGAGATGAACATTACCAATTCCACCATCGCCAATAACATTGGTCCCGATTGGGCCCCTTCGGCCATCTTCATCGGGGAATATGGATCTGTAACCGCCAAGCTCAGCCTGACCAACACCGTTATTACCGGCAACCACTGGTATGCCTGTGAGAAATTTGCAAGCGGCGGTCCGGTCAGCGTTGTTTCCGGTGGACACAACGTTGTCCAGGACGACAGTTGCAATCCGGTGGCAACCGATAAGGTCATCTGGGATGCGCTGATTGGACCATTGGCAAATAATGGCGGTCCGACGCTGACCCATGCGCTGCTTCCCGGCAGCCCGGCGATTGACGCCGGCGACGATGCTGTCTGCCCGGCAACCGACCAGCGCGGCGTCACACGACCACAGGGCACCCACTGTGATATTGGCTCATATGAAGCAACACCGTAAACTCTTGTTTGTAGACCGATAACGGCAATCTATCTCCCTTCGAGAGGCGGCAATGCCTCTCGAAGGGACAAATATCACTAGGAAAGAACAAAAGTGGGGGAGTATAGTAGACTGGAATCTTTAAATCCTGAAGTTCATGACGGAGTTGTTTCTATGACGAACCAGAAATCTGCCCCGATTTTCATCGGCGATACAATCCAGCACCTGCCCCAGCAGGGAGTCGAGGGCGAGTTTGTAAGCATGCAGGGGGAGATGTACTACCGGATCAAAAATTACGATGCCATGCGGCCGTTCTTCATGAGCATCGTCAGCGGCTCAAATCACTGGCTGTTTATTTCCTCGACCGGCGGTCTTACGGCCGGACGGGTGAGTGCCGAGCAGGCGCTCTTTCCCTATTACACGGAAGACAAGCTTTCCGAAAATTATGAAAATACTGGAGCCAAGACCATCCTGCAGATTAGGCGCGGGGAACGAACCAGCTTATGGGAACCCTTTTCCAGGCACCACCAGGGCAGTTATCACCTCCAGCGAAATCTTTATAAGAATATTCCCGGTACTGCTATTATTTTTGAAGAGATCAACCATGACCTCGGATTAACCTATCGCTATGCCTGGCGGACGAGCGATGAGTATGGGTTTATTAAAACCTCCTGGCTGGTAAATTCAAGTGACAGCCCCTGCCGAATCGAGTTACTCGACGGGATCCAGAATCTTCTGCCCGCGCAGATCACTTCGGCGACGCAGACCATTTTCAGCCCTCTCCTGGATGCTTATAAGCGTAGCGAGCTTGACCCGCAGACCGGTCTCGCGGTTTTTGCCTTGAACTCCACGTTGACCGACCTAGCCGAGCCAAGTGAATCCCTGCTCGCAACCACTGTGATGCAAATCGGATTGGAACCAAGTGGCTACCTTCTCTCCTCCGCCCAGCTCGACTGCTTCCGCATGGGAGGTAATTTATCCCTGGAGACAGAAATACGCGGCCAGCGCTGCGCATATTTCGTGCAGGCATCTCTGGAATTGCTCCCAGGTCAGGAACACATCTGGTACCTGGTGGCGGACGTCAGCCAGGATGGCGAACAGATCGTCAAGCGGACGAATCAGCTTCGTCGGAAGCGTGCCGAGCTTACATCCAGAATTGAGAGTCACATTGCAGGAAATACTGCCAACCTGGAGAAAATTGTCATGGCAGCCGACGGCTGGCAGGTTTCCGCAGATCGCCTGTGTACAACACATCATTTTGCCAATGCCATGTTCAACGCCATGCGCGGCGGCATTTTTGCGAATCAGTATCTCGTACAAATACAGGACTTTATCGATTTTGTCTGCACACGCAACCGCGAAGTCCTATCTAAACACCAGGAATTCTTTTCCAATCTTCCTCCCCAGACGGATATCCTGGACCTTCAAGCTCGAGCCAATGCAAGTGGATCCCAGGATCTCATCCGCCTTGTCTACGCCTACCTTCCCCTGTCGTTCAGCCGGCGCCACGGCGATCCCAGCCGTCCCTGGAATCGCTTTGCGATCGAGCTCAAGAAGGAGGACGGCTCTTTGAAGCTGGGTTATGAGGGAAACTGGCGCGATATCTTCCAAAACTGGGAGGCGCTGGCCTGGTCCTATCCGGAATACGTGGAGAGCATGATCTGCACCTTCGTCAGCGCCACAACCGCCGATGGATACAATCCCTACCGCATCACGCGCGAGGGGATCGACTGGGAGACCCCCGAGCCTGGCAACCCCTGGGCCAATATCGGCTACTGGAGCGATCACCAGATCATCTATCTCCAGAAACTGATGGAGATCAGCACAAAGGTGCATCCCGGCCGGCTGCAAATGTTCCTTTCGCAGCCAGTGTTCAGCCACGCCAATGTGCCCTACCGCATCAAGCCCTACGCCGATCTGCTCAGTGACCCATTCAATACAATTGATTTTGATTGGGACGTGGAAGCGAAGATCAAAGAACGAATGAAACATCTCGGCTCGGATGGGAAGTTGGCCTTATTGCCGGATGGTCAGGTACTGCATACAACACTTGCAGAAAAATTGCTGATCCTGCTTCTCGCCAAACTGGTGAACCTGGTCCCGGAGGGGGGCCTCTGGATGAGCACGCAGCGTCCGGAATGGAACGATGCTAACAATGCCCTGGTCGGTAAAGGCCTCTCGGTCGTTACATTATGCTATATGCGTCGCACACTCGAATTTTATAAAGATCTGCTTTTGCAGGCGGACCTTAAGACAATTCAATTGAGCGCGGAAGTAGGGGATTTCTATGATCAGATTTACCAGATCCTGCATCAGTTCCAGGATCTCCTCCATGGTTCCTTCAGTGATATCCAGAGGCGCGCCATCATGGATGGATTGGGCCAGGCGGGAAGTGATTATCGCTGGAACTATTATGCAAACGGCTTCTCAGGCACTTCTACAGAAATCCCTCTAACGGAAATGCTTGCCTTCCTGGACCTGGCACAACAATTTGTGGAACATTCGATTCGTGTCAACCAGCGTGAGGATCGCCTGTACCATGCCTATAATGTTCTGCATCTCGAGAGCGGACTGGCCTCCATCAGCCGGCTGGATGAAATGCTCGAGGGCCAGGTGGCGGTCCTCTCGTCGGGTATGCTCAGCGGTGAGGAAAGCTTAAGCCTGCTGAAAAGTCTGCGACGCGGTCGGTTGTACCGCGCCGACCAGCATAGCTACATCCTTTATCCCGACCGCGTGCTTCCCGGCTTCCTTCAGAAAAACACCATGAATCCCGAACAAATTGGAAATCTTTCCCTGGTGAAAAAACTGGTGAAAGAATGTGATAAATCCCTGATCGTCAGGGATGAAGACGGCAACTACCACTTCAGCGGGAGGATCCACAATATCAAGGATGTGAATCGTGCCCTCGAAGGCTTACAGAAACAACCTGAGTATGCCGGCCTGGTCCTGGAAGAGGCAGGGAAGATTCGAGTCCTGTTCGAAGAAAATTTCCATCATACCCAGTTCACCGGCCGTTCCGGGACGTTCTTCGCCTACGAAGGGCTGGGTAGCATTTACTGGCACATGGTGTCCAAGCTACTGCTCGCCGTCCAGGAAACGATCCTGCGAACGAGAGATGACGCCACCACACAGGCATTGATCGAAAAATACTTTGATATTCGCAAAGGATTAAGCTTCAATAAATCACCTGAAGAATATGGTGCGTTTCCCACCGATCCATATTCCCATACACCAAAGGGGCAGGGAGCCCGTCAGCCAGGGATGTCCGGCATGGTCAAGGAAGAGATCCTGACCCGTCAGAAGGAACTGGGCTTTTCTGTGAACGAAGGCTGCATCTCTTTTGATTTCCTGCTGTTGGATGAAAGGGAATTCCTAACTGGGACTTCTATTTATGAGTATTGGAATCTTGCCGGGGAACGCAAACAGATCGATCTCCCTGCAGGGACGCTTGCTTATTCAATCTGCCAGGTGCCGGTAATCCTTCAAACTTCAGGCGAGCAATACATCGACATTCACTTTGCCAATGGCAATATTCAACATGTAGATGGTCGTGTTTTGGATCTCGAAGATAGCAGGCATATTTTCCAAAGGGATGGGTACATTCATCACCTGGTGATTTCCTGTCGCTGAATTTAAACAATAGATTACCGTCAATGCGAGGAGGGCGTTCGTTGCCCGACGAAGCAATCCAAATTCTGGCTGATAAGCATGAAATATTTCATGAGACACTGTCACCGCACGCCAGTGCAGGTGATGCTTCGTCGCCAAACCCGGGCGGCTCGTAACCCCGCCGAAAACAGGCGGGGCAATGACGGAAACAAAAATCTAAATTTGCCGCGGCGCATTCACTGCCGAAATAAAAACATCCTCCAGCGTTGGCTCGATCCATTCCAGGGACGTGATCGAAATTCCCTTGGCATCCAAACGCCCGCGGATAAGATCTCGATATTCATTCCCTGCGGGTACGACCGCGTGGATCTGTGCCCCATACAGCGCTACTTCATCCAGCAGCAGATCTCCTTTTTGTTGTGCGTCTTTGAGCACGGGCATCACCTGGTCCGGAGAGGGGGAGCTGATCTCGAGAACGCGGCCGCGCATCTGGGTTTGTTTCAGGCGGCTGGGTGAATCGAGCGCAACCAGTTGTCCCTGGCTGATGAAGCCCACCCGTTGACATAATTCGGCTTCATCCATGTAGTGGGTGGTCACGAGTACAGTGACACCCTGTTTGGCCATGCCATAGATCAGCTCCCAAAATTCCCTGCGATTGATGGGATCCACACCGGCGGTCGGCTCATCCAAAAAGATGACCCGCGGCCGGTGGACAATGGCACAGCCCAGGGCCAGACGCTGCTTCCAGCCTCCGGACAGATTCCCCGTGATCACATTGGCATGTTTCTCCAGACCGGCCATTTGCAGCAGCTCATCCTGTCGTTGGTTCAACGCAGAGCGCGAGAGCCCATAGACCTGGCCATAAAAACGGATGTTTTCCCGTGCCGTCAGCTCGTTATACAGGGTAAATTGCTGAGACATGTATCCGACCTGGGCCTGCATGATCTTGGTCTGTGTGGACGGGTCATACCCTAAAACGGACGCCCATCCGGAGGTCGGCTTGATCAATCCCAACAGCATGCGGATGGTGGTCGTCTTGCCTGCTCCATTCGGTCCGAGCCAGCCGAAGATCTCTCCTCCCTGGACGGTAAAACTCACGCAATCGACAGCCGTGAACGGGCCGAAGTTCTTGGTCAAATCCTGCACCACGATGGCAGGCTTGATTCCTGCTGCAGGAGGTGTATTTGCAATCATGGGTTCACCTGTACATCCGGGCCGGGTTCTCCGAAACTGGACTGTCTTCGCCGCCGGATTAGGCTGATGAAGGCCTCCTCCATGCGCGGCTCGATCTGTCGAAGATCGTCATGGAGGATCCCATGCATGCCCAGGACCGCGGCAATTTCAGGTTTCCGTCGGGCGGCATCGTCCACGAAAACATGCAGCTTATCCCCATAGGTTTGTAATTCTTTGACGCCTTCTAGAGAACTGACCAGCCTGTTGGATGCATTCAGGTCAGAAGGCGTGAGCTCGATCAATTCGCCGGACAATTTCTGCTTGATGTTGGCGGGCGTATCGTTCGCGATCAATTTCCCGGCGTACATGAGCCCGACGCGTACGCAGCGCTCCGCCTCGTCCATGTAAGGTGTGCAGACGAAGACTGTCGTCCCTTTTTCGACGCGCAGTTTCCCGAGGAGGTTCCAGAACTCCCTGCGGCTGACCGGGTCCACGCCCAGCGTAGGCTCGTCGAGCAGGATGACCTCCGGCTCATGGACCAGGCAGCAGGCCAGGGCAAGCTTTTTCTTCATGCCGCCCGATAACTTTCCCGACAGCCTGGATGTAAATTGGGTCAGCCCGGCGAAGTCCAGCAGCTCGGGGATTCGCTTCTGTTGTTCGTCCGGCTCCACACCCTGGACCCGGGCAAAGAAGAGCATGTTCTCCATGACAGTCAGGTCGGCTGGCAGGACGAACTGCTGTGCAATATAGCCAATGTGTTCCTGGATCTGATAGGTGTCGGTCATCGAGTCCAGGCCAAGGATCGAGCTTTGACCGTCGGTGCGCGTCAAAAGTCCCAGGACGACCCGGATGGTTGTCGTCTTGCCTGCGCCATCCGGACCGATCAGGCCGTAGGTTTCCCCGCACCGCACATCCAGGGATAAATGATCGATGGCAGTAACCGGGCCTTTTCGGGTCTTGAACTGTTTAACCAATTCTTTGGCGTAAATTGCGCAATCACTCATCATAAACTTTAATCCAGCCGTTTCTTGAAATTCAGGGAAGCTGCCGTCATGACGATCACACTGTAGATCACCAGGATCAGTACATCCGGCCACAACACAACCACACCGACCCCCTTCAAAATGATGCCGCGAGAGATGCGGATGAAATATGTAAGCGGCAGAAGAGCGCCGATCAGGCGTGGGATCAGGGGCATGGTATTACGCGGGTAGACCAGTCCCGACAGCAGCATGCTGAACAGCATCACCACCGTGCTCATCTGCTGTGCCTGTCTCTGGTTTTTTGCAACCGTGGAGATCAGGAAGCCAAGTCCCAAACTGGCCAGGATGAAAGGGAATGCTAGGACGAAATACAGGACAATGCTTCCATTGAATGCCACGCCGAACCAGAGAACTCCCAATCCCAGGATCAGGCCCAGGATCAGATAGCAAAGCACCAGCAGCGGGATCATCTTGCCGAGCAGCAGCTCCAGGGGACGGGTGGGAGTCGCCAGGATCTGCTCGATGGTGCCGATCTCACGCTCGCGGACGACAACCAGCGCTGCCTGCGCAACTGCCGCCATCTGTACGATCATCCCCAGGATCGCCGGCAGGACAAACCATAGATCGCGGAAGTCCGGGTTGTAGAGGACCCGGAATGAGTTCTTCACGGGCGTGGAGGCCCTCCCCAGGGCAAACCCTGCCTGGCCGCCAAGGCGTCGGATCTTCTCCCCGGTTAGCTGGATACCATAATCCTGGGAGATCAACGCGGCCGCGCTGTAACCGGATTGGACACTGAACGAATCGGAGCCGTCCAGCAGGATGAGAACATTGGCATCACCCTCCTCCAGCCGGGTCGAAAAGTCGGGCGGGATAATGATGCCGGCCCGGACCTGCCCGGCATCGATCGCCTGCCTGACCTGCGCCTCATTCTGTGCCCGCATGGTGAAGTCGAAATATTGCGAATTGACCAGGGCCTGAACGAACTCACGACTGCGCTGATCCTGGCTCTGATCTGCCACTGCGGTGGGCAGGTGATAGACCGTCAAGGACACGGCATAAGCGAAAAGGAACAGCTCGAGGACCGGCAGCCCGATCATATACAGCAGGTTACGGACGTCCCGCAGGAGCTGGGAAGTCTCCTTTTGGATGAGGGCGAAGATTCGCATCCAGTTTTTGCGCATAACCTGTCGCCTAATCCAGCGTCCGCCGGAAGAGCCTGGCTGCAACGATGAGGATCACAACGTCATATACGACCAGGAAAAGCACCTGGTTTGTAAGGAAAGGCAAACCGATGCCTTTCATAAAAATGCCGCGCGAAATGGGAATGAACGCTGTGAGTGGAAAAATATAACTGAGCAATCGCAGGAGCAGCGGCATCGAGTAATGAGGGAACACAAAGCCGCTGATGATCAATCCCAGCAGCATTGTCATCATGGCCAACTGCTGGGCCTGCTGCTGGTTTTGGGAAATGGACGAGATCAGCAAGCCCAGTCCCAGCCCTGAGATGATATACAGGAGCACCAGCCAGAAGAAGAGCACAAAGTCGCCTCGAAAGGGTACGCCAAACCACAGGGTGCCCATTAGGATTATGGTCAACAGGTTGATGACCGCCAGCAGGAGATAGGGAAGCGTTTTCCCCAGCATCAATTCCACGGGTCGGATGGGCGTGACCAGCACCTGCTCGATCGTTCCCACCTCCCGTTCGCGCACCACCGCCAGGGCAGTCAGAATGATCGTCTGGATTTGTAAAAGCATGGCGATCATCCCCGGGACGAAGAACCACAGGTCAATCAGGTCTGGATTGTAGAGGATGCGAATATGAGCATTGAGCGGGGTCAGAGATAGACCTGATGGCCCTTGTCCAAGGCGGCTTAGATCCTGCAAGATGAGCTGGACGGAGTGCTGCTGGGCGATCAGGTTCGCCGCGCTATAGGCAGACTGGGTGGTAAACGGATCGGAGCCATCCACAATAAACAAAATACTGGCATCATGCTCGTTCAGCTGTTCCGAAAAGCCAGCTGGGATGACAACCCCAAGCTTCGCCTCGCCCTGGTCGATCCTGTCGATCGCCTGGTCCTGGTCCGGGACTGCTTCGACGATGTCAAAATAACCCGACTGGACCAGGTCCTCGATGTAGGACCTGCTGGCTTGGTCCAGGCTTTGATCGGCCACCACCATGGAAATATGCTTGACATCGGTGCGGATGCCATAGGCAAACAGAACCAGCTGGATCAGCGGCATGAGCAGGATAATGAAAAGCGTGCCGCGATCGCGAAAGGTGGTGATGAATTCCTTTTGGGTGATCGCCCAAATCCGTTGCAGCATATTGGGTTGCCGGAATGATGTGCGGCTGATATCGCTCAGAAGCAGAGTATTACTGGTACGATGGATTTCTTCCCGCTTCAATGGATCGATGAAGATTTATCCTAGTCACTAGGATAACACGCACCTACCCAATCATAAAAGATGATATTCGTCATTTGATACCCCTGGTCTTTGCATATATACTCATGCCATGACAGACTTCAATTTTCTCACCACGCATGTTGGCAGTGTTCCCTATCCATCGGTCGATGGCCTGGCCGAAAAACTTGTCGGTTTTTTGGATGTGCCGGCCTGGCCGCAACTTCCGCGCCGGTCTTTTCGCGAGAACATGTATGTCCAGTATTCTCCGATGCTGCCTGCCATCTGTGAGGATGCCGCACACGAAAAAATCTACTTTAATACCCGGATAGACTATACCGATAGCCTGGAAGGATTTTATGCGCCGGTCCTGGCGGACGAGGTGGACTCCTTTGCCTTAAAGCCTGAGTATGCGGCCGGCTTTTATGCAATGTTCGAGACATTAAAAAGTACAAAGGGGGAGTGGGCAAAGGGCCAGGTCACGGGACCGATCTCCTTTGGCTTGACGGTCACGGACCAGGACTTGCGATCGGGGCTGTACATTGAAATGCTGGACGATGTGATAGTTAAGAACATGGCGATGAACGCGCGCTGGCAGATCCGGCAGCTCAAATCCGTGCGGCCGAAGGTCATCCTCTTTCTGGATGAGCCTTACCTGGCAGCCTTCGGATCGGCATTTATCAGTTTGAGCCGCGAGCAGGTGATCGCTTATCTCGACGAAGTGTTTGACTCCATCCATGCCGAGGGCGCGCTGGCCGGGGTGCATTGCTGTGCGAATACGGATTGGGGCGTCCTGCTTGGAACGAAGGTGGATATCCTCAATCTGGATGCCTATGGTTTTATCGAAAACCTGGCATTGTATCCGGCAGAGTTAAGGGAATTTATGGATCGTGGTGGCAATATTTGTTGGGGGATCGTGCCAAATAATGAGAAGATCTTTGGCGAGACCCCTGTAGGATTGGCGCAGCGATGGAGAGATGGGATCGACCTGATCGTGCAGAAAGCTGCAGGACGCGGTGTCAGTATTCGAGCGGAGGAGTTTGCCAGCCGCAGTTTAATCGCCCCGGCTTGTGGACTGGGGTCCACCTCTGTTGATGTGGCAGATCGCGTGTTCGAAGTGCTTGCAGAAACCGGCGATATTTTGAAGCGCAACTGAGAAATTAAAACCGTCGCCGGGGACGGCGGCGGCGGAGCGTCATCGAAGTGTCATTCGAGGATCTTTCTCATCATCTCTTCGACTGCCTGGTAGACCGGTGACTCATCTCCGAGCTCCACCAGCGGACGGCCTGAAAACTCGAAGACAGACAGATTCTCATCCGCGGGGATCGTGCCAAGCAGCGGAACATTCATCTTCTCGACAAAAGCTTGCAGTTCGGCCGGCATCTGCGCCGGAACCCGATTCAGGATCAGGAATGCATTTTCGACATTAATGTCAAGCTCCTTGCGCATGTCGGCAATTCGCTGGGCTGCGACCAGGCCGCGCTGGGTCGGGTCGCTGACGATCAACAGGTGCTGGACATCGCGCGTGGTCCGGCGTGAGAGGTGCTCCATGCCGGCTTCGTTGTCGATTACAACATACGCATAATGCCGGCTGAGCGAGTCGATCACTTCCCGCAGGTTGTGATTGACCGCACAGTAACACCCAGCGCCCTCGCCGCGGCCCATGGCGATCAGGTCGAAGCGGCTGCCCTCGGATAGTGAGGAGCGGATCTGGTAATCCAGGTAATCTCGTTTGCTTGTGCCGCCGGGCATCGTCCCCATGGCTGCGCCGCCCTGGACCAGGGAGGACTTGACCTGCTCGAGCATGCCTTCGCGGATCTCACCCACGGTCCATTCGAGGTCAAGCCCAAGGACCATGTTCAAATTGGAGGAAGGATCAGCATCGATCGCTAAAATGCTTCCTGGCTGATTCTGGGCAAGATATTTGATGACCATGCCGGCGATGGTCGTTTTGCCCACCCCGCCTTTGCCGGCGAGCGCGATTGTGATCGTCATTCCAACACCTCATCACTGGTTAATTCGTTCAGGGCACTGGCGATCTGCCATGCGGATATCTTGAGGTCTTCCACATGATCATAGACGGGGATGCCCAGCCGGTCTGCCTCCTGCACTTTCAAGTCGGCAGGCAGGCAGCCCAGTAACGGCATGTCAGGCGTTTCGGATTCCAGAAACTCCATCTCCTCCGCATTCCGAACCTTATTTCCCACCAGATACAGGCGCATCAAGCCAATATCGTTAGCCAGTTTCTTGATCTGTTGGGCGGTACCCAGGCTTCTCCGGGTGGGCTCGACAACAACCAGCATGGCATCCACAAAATCCACGGTGGCCCGGCCGAGATGTTCCACCCCGGCATACATATCGAGCAGCAGGATATCATCCTGGCGGAAGAGCAGATGGGTGAAGAGAGTCTTGAGCATCGCCGATTCAGGACAGATGCAGCCGGAGCCGCCCAGGTCCACGCTGCCCATCTCGAGCAGGCGGACGCCGCGGTGCCGGATGCTGAAGCGCTCGGGGATGTCGTCGACGCGCGGGTTGAGGGTGAAGAAGCCGCCTATGGTTCCAGGTTTTGCGCCGGTCCGTTCCTCGATCAGGTCATCCATCTCGACGATCGGGTGCAGCTGGGCCCGCAGCGCAGCGGGGAATCCCAGCGCCCCGGCCAGGCAGGGACTCGGGTCTGCGTCCACGGCCAGGACGTCACGGCCTTGGTCGGCATACGTCTGTGCGAGGAGGGCACTCAAAGTGGTCTTTCCCACGCCCCCTTTTCCGGTAATCGCAAGTTTCATGGCAGCTTCCTTGTTTCGGTAAAGGTTGTTTACATTGGTTGTTCTTATTCTACATTTTCCCCCGGATGCTCAATAGTGACAGATTTCCTCTATTTAGCCAAATTCAGTAAATCACAGGTTTGCCGTGATGAGCACTTCAACCAGCGGATTTTGACTAATTTCAGGTGAAAAAGCTGCTGAAGCGGTCACGCCAAAGTGGTTAAGAGCCGAATCCGTGATTTAC
>JBLMZU010000251.1:0-8371 GCA_050258995.1 Bacteroidota bacterium | reverse complement strand
TGTCGCCTCCTCCACATCGATCGCTTCGCACCAGGACCGGTAATCTGCTTCGTTAAGGACGCGTCCGTGCGTCTGTTGTTTGAGCGATTCGTAGGCATCCGGCTTCCCTGCCGCGCGCAGGATGGTTTGCGCGCCCTCCGTGACCACTTCCCAATGTTCGTTCAGCTCTGCCTTGACCTTGCCCTCGTCGGGAGCGATGCGGGTCATGCCGCGCCGCAGGTTGGTCCACGCCACCAGGCAATGTCCCAGCGCCGCGCCAAACGTCCGCCGCACCGTAGAGTCCGACAGGTCGCGCTGCAGACGGGAGACGGCCAGTTTTTGAGAATAATGCCCAAACAAAGCGTTTGCCAGGCCAAGGTTGCCCTCGGCGTTCTCGAAATCGATCGGGTTGACCTTCTGCGGCATGGTGGACGAACCCACCTCGCCTTCGACAACAGCCTGCTTCAGGGAACCGTCACTGATGTAGCGCCAGACATCCTGTGCGAAATCGATCAGGATCGAGTTCATCAGGCGCAGCAAATCAAAATAACGGATCCAGTTATCGTATGGGAGGATCTGGGTTGTGAACAAACTGGGCGTAAGATCCAGGCCGGAGATAAACTCTTCACTGAACGCCAGCCAGTCCACCTGGGGAGCCGCGGCCTGCAGAGCGTTGAAGTTCCCCACCGCGCCAGTCAGTTTGGCTTCAATGGGAAAGGAGGCGATCTCCCTTTTGATCTTACCCAAGCGTGCTGCGAACATTGCGAATTCCTTGCCCATCGTGGTGGGCACGGCAGGCTGGCCGTGTGTACGGGCCAGCATGGGAATGGTTCGATACTGCATGGCAAAGTCCCGGATGTCAGCGACCAGGTTCTCCAGCAGAGGCAGAAGGACATGGTCGCGCGAATCTCGCAGGGCAACGGCCTGAGCAATGTTATTCACATCCTCCGACGTCAGCCCGAAATGGATCCAGGGCAGCAGGTCCGACAGCGAAGTTTTCCCCAGCCTTGCACGCAGATAATATTCGATCGCCTTGACATCATGGCGGGTCTCCCGCTCGTATGCCTGGATTGACTCGGCATCTGCTGCCGAAAAATTCTCTCTAACGGTTTCCAACTCCTCGACCTCGGACGGGGTCAAAGGGCGGACCAGCCCGGTCGTCGAAAGCGCCGACAAAAAGTCCAGCTCGACACGGGCCCGGTCTCGCAGATAGGCAAATTCTGAAAAATACTGGGCCAGCGGCGCAGTCAGTTCTGCGTAGCGTCCATCCAGGGGAGAAAGCGCATGCAGGGAATCGGTCATTTTATCCTTCCGATTTTTAATTTGAACACAAGAGTCGGCACCTGGGAAATATAATAATACAATATCGATTGGATGTAGAATAGGAAAGTTCTTTCCATCTGCATCATCCCACCTATAGGAGCATCGATGTCCCACCCCACCTCCATACACCCCCAAGTCTCCACCTGGCTGGAACACGTTCGCGTTCTATCCGTCGACATCGGCCCGCGTCCTCCCACACGCCAAGGGGAGCGCGAAGGCGCAGAGTATGCCCACGATCAGTTCAAAACGCTCGGTCTGGATCCGGTCTGGGAGACCTTCCGCAGCGCCCGCTCGATCTTTCTTCCGCATGTCATCGGTGCCGGGTTGATGCTGGCAGCGTTCTTCATCTATCCCCTGGGCGGCAGGCTCACAGCAACGATCGCTGCCCTCCTGAGTATTCTTGTGCTGGTCTCGGAGCTGCAGGAACTGGGATTTCGGGATAATTTGTATCGCCGCATCCTTCCCAAAGGAGAAAGCCAGAACGTGCATGCAGTAATCCAACCGGCTGGAGAGCACAAACAGGATCTCGTTCTGGTTGGGCATATGGATTCGCAGCGGACGCCCTTTATCTTCCGCAGCCCCAGGCACGTGTATGTATATGACAAGCTGACCACCGTCTTCTTCATCACCTTTATCGCCCAGACCCTGCTCTATGCTCTGTCAATTTTCGTTCCCTGGTCGTGGGCCTGGTATGCGACCATCCCGACTGCCATTTCCGCGCTTCTCATGATCGCCATGTTCGCAGAAGCGGATTTCACGCCCTTCACTGCCGGAGCAAATGACAATGCCAGCGCGGTCGGCATGGTCCTAACGCTGGCCGAATACTTCAAATGGAATCCTCTTCAGAACACTCGCGTCCTGGCTGTTTGCACGGGTTGCGAGGAGGTTGGGCATTTTGGGATGATCGATTTCTACAGGCGCCATCGCAGGGAGCTGAAACATCCAAAGGCAGTGGTATTTGAAATGCTGGGCTGTGCCGGTCCGACCTGGCTGACCAAGGAAGGCATTATCGTACCCTTCAAGGCAGATCCGGATCTGGTGAAGATGGTCGAGAAGCTGGCCGCCGATCACCCAGAGTGGCAGGCGCGCGCCTCTCACGTCAGCGGAGGCAACTCCGAGATGGCCGATGCCGTCCGTTTCAAGGTTCCTGCCATTACTTTCTTTGGCCTTTCCCCGCAGGGGATTCCACCCTACTGGCACCAGAAGGCCGACACCTTCGACAAAATGGACCCGGAAGTTATGGAGCGCACCTGGAACCTGACCACAGCCCTGATCCACCGGATTGACGGGGCGCCTGCTGCGGGAGAATCCGGGCCTTTAGAGCAGCAGCCGGAGTCCGTTCTTGCGTAGCCATGTCCGGCGCTCTCTGTAATCGGGCATCGTCTGTTCCACCCTTTTCCAAAATCTTCCCGAATGGTTATGGATTACGGTGTGGACCAGCTCGTGGACAACCACATAATCGACCACTTCAATCGGCGCCTGGATCAAGCGCCAGGAAAAATTCAGCGCCCCGGAGGCGCTGCAGGATCCCCAGCGGGTACGGGCAGAGGTAATGCCAAGCCGGCTGTACTGAAAGCCGTGCAGCTGGACATAATAATCCACTCGCTCACTGATGATCTTTCGCGCCTGCTCCCGGTACCAGCGCTCGAATGCGAGCCTGGCAGCCTGCCGGGCAGACATTGCCAGCTTGAATTTTCCATCCTCCATCAGCAGGCTCTTTTTCTGTCCCTGCACGATCTCGAGCAGATATTCATTGCCTAAATATTCGAAGCGCACACCCGCTACGTACTCTCTTGGCGCAGGGAGGGCAGTCTCCCGGGCCTGGGCTTGCTTCTTCTCGATCCAGGCTGTGTTCTTTTCGACAAATTCTAGGATGGATGCCCTGGTCGCTCGTAAGGGAGCTCGCACGATCACCGAAGCGTCAGGCCGCACGACGATGGCAACTGTTTTCCTTTTACTGCGGATGATCTGGTCGATTTGGACAGGCATTCATTTGCTCGCGGTTCGGACAATTCGCCCTATTATATCCGCATGAGCAAATCAGGCTTTTTAGTCCTACGCCGCCGGGGGACATGATTCCCCATTCCACGGATGGGTGGAACTTTCATCATCCGTCCCTATTCTTTCATTTTTCTGCGGAGATACAGGCTGCCTCCAGGATTCCTGGCGCATAGCGGCATTTTCTCATGGAGAAAATCATTAAAAGCAAAGGCTGCATACGTATTGAAAAAATAGATATCCCATTCACAATTGTAGGAAAGGAATGCCCGCAGGAAGTAATTTTCATTCCAGTATCTTCCCTCCTTCAGCCATGCAGAAGGATATTCAAATGGATAAAAAACATCGTGAAAATGTACAAAAACTCCGGGGGCCAGATGCGGCAAAACGTCAAAAAGCAGGAGCTGCACATCACTATTACATTTCAGAACATGGCTGGAGTCGATGAACAAAAAGTCGCCGGGCTCCAGGGAGGAAAAAATCTCGGATGGGACTTCCTGAATTTTCCTTTCCATGATCGCGACTTGATTTTCATCTTCCCTTCTCAACAGGCTCTTTAACCGCTCCGGATAAGGCTCAATAAAGGTCATCGCAGGGCGGCGTGAAAAGAATCTCTCAACAGTATCAAGCATGACCGCTGAGGAAAAACCTGACCCGATCTCAACAATTCTCCCAGGTTGGTTTTTCCTTAGAAAACTATACAGAAAAATAGCATCCGCATACGAGTACCAGTCATTTTGGTAGTAGTACCTGAAATCAGGCTTTTGCTGTTCCGGGAACGGCAAATCCTTGTAGAATGTCATATATTCATTGAGCAGTCGCAGCTGGTTCTCCCTGTTCACTTCTATACCATCCAGCTCACCTGGAAGTGGTTTCCTGGATGAAATATAGGCAAGAACCTCCTCCTTACTGGGGATGGGGGAAAAGTAATGGCCCGCAGGAAACATCCCCTGTTTCTGTACCTGCTGGCGCAGATTTTCGGTCTGTTGGCGCAAGTCCTCCACCTGCTGACGCAGGCCTCTCACGTAGGGCATCCGGTCAAGAAAGCGTGTGATCGATTGTTTCATGCTGGTTCCTCCTGAAAGGCAGCGGCTCGCCCCTCCTGCGGGGTTTCGGGGTGTACGCCAGGTTAGCCCACGTCAATTTACTGAAATCATACCAGAGTGGCTTCATCAAATGAGGACCATTTTCTTTACGTCCCCGTTATAAGATCCATCTTCGCATCTGGAATAGGAATTTTGTTGCATGGGCGTTAGGCTGTCCTTTTCCATTTGGCAATCTACGCCTTTATCTGATGGGAGTATCGTGATTTCCCTTGCCCCCACGCAGGCAGCAAACTCTTCAGCTTTTCTTTCATAAATTTCCAGCGCTGGCTCGTCGACTTTAGCGAAGACCTCACGAATATCAATATCAAGAGATGAAATCCATTAAAGAACCACCCTCTTTTGTCGGAGTCGCCATCACACCGGCCACAAGCCTGACAGTAACTGCCGGACGTTCGATCGATGGGGCGGCCTTTGCCGCATGTGCCAATGCCTGACCGAGGTGGGTAATGGCATTTATAAAATCAACCCGGCAGCCAGTAATCTGAACGGCACATCACCCTGAAGTCTACGGCTATAAACACCGACCAACGAACAGTGACCGTTATCACACAGGGATAACACGATGCTAGGCGGTTATAAACCTGTCTCCGGGCCAATAACCAATCTGAGTCACTGGTGCGGCGCATACAAAAAGTATGCGCCGCCCACACGGGATGACCCCATGTGATTGTCGTTCCACCGGTCGCATATTTTGATCTGGCCGCCACAAGAGCAGGCACCTTTGCAAATTGACCACGGATTGCTTGGGCCGGTGACCCTCGTGAACTGCAACGGATGTTATTGCACTTTTTCTGTTACAGATGTCATTGCAGTTCACACATGTCATTACAGTTTTTTTCGTTAGAAATAGGTGTAATATATGCCGTGTCAGTTCACGCAGGCCTTTTCCTTTTTTCGTAGGAAAACAGTCTCATATCTTACTGCAACCCCAAGTGTTTAAAGCGATAACGGACCTTTCCTTTCCAGGAGGAAGAACATGGAACAGACACTTTTTGAAGCGAAGTTTTCCAGTATCATGAAAAAGCTCAGCGAGGCACAAAGTTTCTATGAATTCAAAGAGGGAGAAACTTGGGATAATGTTGGCACAAATCCGTTGGATGTGGCTTTTACCGAACTATCCGAGCTCTATTTGGAAGCAGATAGCACGCAGAGAAAACATATTTTTGAACAAGCTGGGCTTTCGAATTTGCCGTACAACTTATGGTATTTTATCCGTAGAGTAGCAAAACTTATTCAATCTTCAAGGGATGCCAGATGGCTAGAGATAGGGTTGGCAGCATCTCTCATTGATGGAGCTAGGGCGGATTTTCGGGATCTTATTGCGTCCTTAGTTTTGTTGCGATTTACAGCAGAAATCCACGACATAGACACGAGACCATTGTTTGACAACGCCATTCAGAATAGTGATGATACCCTGAAACCTATATTACTAAATGCACTAAATCATCCAGAACCCGATGTTCACTTTATCGTACAAAATCTTGGATGGCCAGAATTGGTGGATGAGAGCAAAAAAAGGTTCGGTGAACATCCAACAGCTGCGGAATTAAGAAAAAGGCGTGAGACAGGGGCCACAAGGCAAATTAATTGTTCAACAATACTGATAGTGCTTCTTGTAGTATTGGTAATATTAGGTATAGCAACTTTTCTTTTCTTAAGATGAAAGCTTGTGCTCTGCAACCGTTTTCAATCCTCAACCACGTCCTCCCATACGCCACTACCCCAAGCCGTTGGGCGCTTGTGCTCAATAAACCGTGAGTGAAACTGGAATAGACACATGCAGATGGAATTAGTTTTTTCGCATCAAGGTCATCAAGGACATATCGTTGTCACTTTAGAAACAACGGAGAAACCGGCAGTTTTAGGTGCGCGGCAGGGTGCGGTTGGTCTCGCAAACTGCAAAGCGACTATTGAGTTTCTTGGCAGCGGGTATCTTGGGTTACTCGGCTGGATCCAATTGGTGTGTTCCACCGATAATTCTTCACATGGACGTCAGTTCGAAATGGATCCTTTTGATGTCTTTGACCTTGACAAATATGCACCGTCACCCTACTGCTGGTATGGCATCACCCCCACGCTATTTGATGCCCCATCGCGAGACAAACGGGTTGACCTGGATTGGGTCGCTCAAAGTTTTCTGGCAGCATCGCCTCTACGCGGTCCCCGCCGGATTACATCGCCCTTTCGTGAAGATCGTCGAATCGTGACGCCCTTGCTTGGTTTTTCCTGGGGTTTTCACATTTCCGACGAGAATCACATTGAGCTAAAACCCATTACACCGCTTACACCAGCAGATTGGGATGCACACTTGTCTTATCTCCGTAAATGTTATAAAAAATGGCAATTCAAGGAGATGCCAATCTCTACGAATTAAGGTGATGCACTTGTAACATTGGTTGAACACGGCGACGATGAAAAAGCTGCGCGTATCATTGCCCAGGTAATCGAACAACTTCACAGTGTTCCTCAGGCTACTCCAAAAGACGGCATGGTTATGCTGATCGCTGGTTTGAAGCGCTGTTTGTGAGAGCCGCGACGCATAAGCACGTTGGAATCGAATCGATCTTTGGGCGTGCTGCTGTATCCAAACTGCACCTATATTTTTTTGGCATCCGTAGATATTTCTTGGGCAGGCCGTTCAATGGTCCCGGTCTTCAAGAAAGTACGGAACAGATTGTATACCAATCCAAAAATGGTTATAGCCCAGGCGATCAATGCAAGGTAGATGAAGTACTTTGGGATCAATAGGAGAAAATCGAGCTTCATGGCTTTTGCCAGCTGGAACGTGGCGACGGTATACATACCCAGAGGGAATACCAATCCCCAATAAGCTGGATGATACGTCAGTGGATAGCGCCTGTAGATGTGCCGCCACGCGCCTAGGATGAACAAAAGCGGAATCCACCATGTTCCTGATGCCCAGAAGAAAATCGTGAAACCTTTTATGAACCCACTCAGATCAGTAAGAAATGGCACAGTTCCCTTAAGTAGAATGTTCGCGCCAGCCAGGGTAGTGATGGCAACCGCTCCCATGTTGATCCAGTAGGGAGGCGTCATTTCATCCGGCCCGATCTTGAAGAACATGAAACGGTAGACGATGAGCGAAATGATCAAGATGTAGAGCATGCAGCCGAGCAGGTAAAAGCTAAGCATGGCATAGGTGAACATTTCCTCCCACGGTGAAAAACGAGAGACAAGGAGCATGCCCAGCACGACAATGGATTGGGTAGAGACGACAAACAACATCCATGCACCGTTGATACCTGATTCCAGAGGCGGTTTTTCTTCCTTGACAGTCAGCACCGTAAAAAGGGCATAGATCAGAAAGAGCCAGAGCGCCAGCCCCAAGACCCAGAGGAAGAACGCTACCGTCTGATTGGATTTGAGAATTACAAACTGACTGCCCAGCACATTCGTCCCAGCAACAAGAGTCAGGAACCCGATACTCAGGCGGTGATTGGACAGGTCAGCCCAAAGCTGTGATGGATAGCGAAAAATGCGGGCAAGTGTGAGAAGCCAAAGGACAAGGTAGAAAAGCCCGTTAAGGTAAAACAAAGGATATGCTAGAAAATCCATCTTCAAAAGATGACAGGCGATGGAAACGATTCCTGTTGCCATAACGAGAGCAAAATACGCGGGAAACAGATCGCGGGCCCCATTCTGCACCATGCTGTTGATTTTGTTCCACATCGGACCTCCTAGGCCGCTTTTCGCCGCGTCCAAATCACCAGTTGAAAGCTGCGCCATAGATAGGAGATTGGAAAAGTCACCATGTGCACGAGGCGGGTGAACGGGAAAAGCAAAATCAACAAGGTGGCGTTCAAGAAATGCAATTTGGGTATCAGCGGCAAAGCCGACACATATTCTGGCGCAGGCTGGAATGTCACCAGTGAGGCCACCCAGGGCGTCACGGTATGGATAAACCACGCTGCCCCCCAGCGATATATAAATGCGATCATCAATCC
>JBLMZU010000250.1:0-3648 GCA_050258995.1 Bacteroidota bacterium | reverse complement strand
TGGAGGTTACCTCGAGCTTTGCCCCGATCAGGTCGGCGCGCTCGTGGACTCCCAGCAGGCCGAAATGACCGTTCGGGGCAAACTCCGTCGGGCTCCGGGGCACGCTGAAGCCGGTGCCGTTGTCACTTACTTCGATCTGAAGATCCTGTTCGGTAAAGCTGATCTTCAACCCGGCCTCGGTTGCCTGGGAATGTTTGACCACATTGGAGAGTGCCTCCTGGGCGATCCGGTACAGGGATAACTCCACCTCCCGGGCGAGGCGGCGCTCCCGGCCTGTTTTCTGGAAGCTGACGTTGAGGGAGTTGTTCTGGCTGACTTCACGGGCCAGCATTTCCAGGGCGGTCACCAGGCCCAGATCCTCCAGGTAGATGGGGCGCAGCGCCCGGGTCAGGCGCCGCAGGTTCTCCACGGTCTGCTCGGCCAGGGTCTCCAGTTCCTTCAGCGACTGCCGCCCGTTCGGGTCGTTGACCAGCTTCTGGGCCAGCTGCAGGCGCTGTTTCAAGGCGATCACCGCCTGGATGGTGTCGTCGTGCAGCTCACGGGCCAGCCGGGTCCGCTCCTCCTCCTGGGCCGAGGTGATGGCGCCGATGTAATCGTGCAAGCCCTCCTGGGCCGATTTGACCTTGCGCGACATCTCCATCAGCTCCCGCTGCAGGCTCTCCACCTCCGGGATGCCGCCCACGGGTTCGCGGATGGTCTCAAAATCCCCCCAGGCAAGCGCGGCGGCCTTGGATTCCAGCTTCTGCAGGGGCTGGATGATCTGCCGGGTCACGAACCACAGCCCGGCCACCGAGAACAGGAGCGGGGGAATCAACACCAGGGGCGCCAGCAGGGTCAGTTCCAGGGCCGGGCTGGTAGCCGTCTGCACGGCCTCCTCGGATAAATGCTCGCGCATCTGCTGCTGGTGCAGGGTCACGCTCCCCACTGCAATGGCCATCGAGAGCAGGGTGAGCGGCAGGATGACCATGGCAAGCATCCGCACGGTCAGGCTGCCCCAGAAATTCCTCTGCGTTGCCCGTACCTTATTCATTCGGCAGATCGCCCGCGTTCTGGGAGATCAATCCCAGGGAGACAGCCCGCATCACGGCCTCGGTGCGGCTGTTGGCCTGCAGCTTGGCGAAGATGTGGGCGAGATGCCCCTGGACCGTGCGGTCGCTGATCGAGAGCTGGACGCCGATCGCCTTGTTGGTGAATCCCCTGGCTGCCAGGCGCAATACATCCAATTCACGGTCCGTCAGGGGCTCGACAATGTTTTTGTCCGGCCCTTTGAATAGATTTTCCATCAGCTTGCGCGTGATCCGGGGGTCGAGCGCAGACTTGCCTTCGTTCACATCCCGCACGGCCTGGATGAGTTCCTCCTCCCGGCCGGTTTTGAGCACGTATCCGTTCGCGCCCGCCTGCAGCACCGCCATCACATAGGGATCGTCGTCGTAGGCGGTCAGGATCAGAACACCGACCTCCGGAATCTGGGACCGCACCCAGCGCGTCACTTCGATGCCGCTGGCCTTGGGCATCTGGATATCCAGCACAGCCACATCCGGCCTATGCTGCTGGATGAGAGTTTTCGCTTCTTCTCCATCGCCTGCCTCGGCAATGACCTGGAGGTCGTCCGCGCTCTCAAGCAACTGCCGCACCCCGGCGCGGACGATGTTGTGATCGTCCGCCAGGAGGATGCGGATCTTGTCCTTTGACTTGGTTTGTGATTTTGGCATGAATAACCCTTGTGATGGACAAAGAGGATTGTGATTCCCATTAAAGATACCGGCTGAACCTAAAGAGAAGATGAGGTCTCTTGATGAAGATAGGGAAAGACAAGCCAGACGATGGCCAGCCCGGCGAGAAGCCCGGTGAGGAAACGCATCCACGAGTTAAAGGAACCGAGCGCGTCGCCCGCATAGAAACCGGCCGGGAAGGCACTGCGCGTCAGCAGGACCAGCCAGTGATTTGTATCACGAAATCCCTGTCCGATGCCAGCCAGGTCGCTGACGGCATGCGAGCCCCCGTCGACGATCATGGGGAGGAGCAGGATTGCGGCCCCCCACCAGGGCAGCCTCTGGACCCGGTTGCGCAGGGGAAACCACGCCAGCGCGAACAGCCAGACGCCCGTATAGAACGAGATCATCCGGTCCGACCAGGCGATTTTCCAGCCCATGGATGGGCTGCCCAGGAACCGGCGCAGGACCATGGGGTCGGCTGTATTCTGCCAGGCCGCCTGGATCTCGGCCAGTGAATACATGGGTTTGGAACCAAAAAAAAAGAACGAACGCTCCGGTAACTGGTGACAAAGGAGGGAATAGAGAAGATAGATGGCCTTCCCGGCTCCCGCCCAACCTTCATGCATGAAGACCGGTGCGAGAAAAGGCGCAAATACAAACAATCCATACACGACGATAAAAATGCCGAACCAGTGTCTGCGGGTCTGCTCAATCGTGGACCGCTCCCAGGAAACGCCTGTTACTGTGGATATTTTCATAAGAGGTTTTGTGAATCCAGTGCCTGCAGTGCGAGTATCTGCTGGATCATCTTCCTTAATCCGGCGTTGGGGGTTGCTGTGGGTGTTTCTGCAAAGGAAAGCCAGGTGCGCCCATGATTGCCATGCAGGATCAGGCCCACCGGATCGCCGGCGTGCCCATAAACGAAAAGGACCACCATCTGGCAGTCACATTTGCTGGTGCCATGCTCCTGGCACGGACAGTCCAGGGACGCGGCCAGTGCGGTGGTCAGGTTAAAAGTCTGCAGGGTGCGCAGCCCTGCCTGGGCCAGCTGCTCATTCGTCCACTGCAATACCCAGCCGCACGGCTGTTCCACAGACAGGAATGGTGAAATGCTCATACACGCCTCGCATGTTCTCATTGTAGGAGCGGGCGCTCCTCCACACGAGCGCCACATCACGCATGTCGCGATAGGCGAAATGGCCTATCCAGAGTCGCTCGTCCCCATTTACGGGCATCGGTGTTTTCAATACAGCACATCCATCTTCGGGAACAAGGGAGCCATCCATGACCATCGAAAAACTGCCCCGGCGCACCAGGTGGATCTACGGCGCAGGCGACCTGGGCTTCAGCCTGACCAACACGATCCTGAGCGTTTATTTCGCCCTGTTTCTGACGGAAGTGGTCGGCCTGATGCCCGCCGTGGCGGCGCTCGCCATCTTCATCGGCAGCACCTGGGACTATATCAACGATCCAATCGTGGGCTATCTCACCGACCACACCCGCACCCGCTGGGGACGGCGCCGGCCCTACCTGCTCTTCGGCGCGCTGCCTTTTGCACTGGCATTCGTCCTGCTATGGTGGAAGCCACCGTTCACGAGCGTCCCGGCGCTGGCGGTCTATTTCTCCCTCGCCTATGCCATCTTCGACACGGCCGCCTCCTTTGTCTATATGCCCTTCTATGCCCTGACCCCCGAGCTGACCAGCGACTACGACGAGCGTACCAGCCTGACCAGTACCCGCATGTTCTTCTCGATCTTCGGCAGCCTGCTGGCGTTCACCGTGCCCCTGGCGATCGTCTCAGCCTTCAATCCCCAGAACGCCGGCAAGGTGCTGGCCATGGGCTTCATCCTGGGACTGGTCTCCGCCCTGCCGCTCTGGCTGGTGTTCTGGGGGACGCGCGAGCGCAGGGAGTTCATGAACCAGGAGCAGTCGG
>JBLMZU010000249.1:0-3999 GCA_050258995.1 Bacteroidota bacterium | reverse complement strand
CGCTTTCCGGATGGCGGTGCCTTCCGCATCGAGAATCCGACCGTGAACACTGCCGACACCGCAGCAGCCCTGCTGGAAACGGCTGAAAAGAATGGCATCGTCATCAACCGCATTACAGAGACCTATGGCATGTTCCGCCATACGGCCATGGAGATCAGGGAATATTGCCGTGTGTGCAACGATCACAGTGTGGAGCTGCTGATGTCTACCGGACCACGCGCCACCTACGACACCGGCGCGACCGTTCTATCCGCCCAGGGTGCGCGCATCGGTTACCGCCTGCGCGGCATGGAACAGGTCCTGCGCGGTATCGAAGATATCAAGCGCGGCTACGATCTGGGTGTCCGCGGCTTCCTGATCTACGATGAAGGCATGCTCTGGCTTGCCGGCCAGATGCGGCGCGACGGCGCTTTGCCGCGCGAGATCATCTTCAAGACTTCCGCCCACCTGGGGCAGTGCAATCCCTGCTCCTTCAAGCTGCTCGAAAGCCTGGGCGCGGACAGCATCAACCCGGTCCGTGACCTGCAGATCCCGATGATCGCAGCCCTGCGCCAGGCGATCAAGGCGCCACTGGATATCCACACGGACAATCCTCCTGGATCCGGCGGCTTCATCCGCGCTTACGAAGCTCCCGAGATCGTGCGCGTGGCTGCCCCGCTGCACTGCAAGACCGGCAACTCCGTCGTCAGCGCCCAAGGTGAAATGACCTCCCCGGCCGACGGCAAGAAGATGGCAGACCAAGCGACGATCATCGTCGAGATGATCAACAAGTACTATCCGGAACTGACACAATCCCCCAAGGGATCAGAAGATCTGCGCATCCCTTGCATATAACAAATGGCTTTTCATTTGTTTGAGATGAAAACAGGAGGTTCGTATGGGTGACTGGCAGCTTCCGTCAAAAGGTGGCCATATGGAGAGCCCGAACGGGCTCTACCTGCAGACCATGAACATGACCGAGGTCAACGAGCGGCTCAAGACCAATGACCTGATCATCATCCCCGTAGGCAGCACCGAATGCCACGGAGCCGGCCAGCCGCTGGGGGAGGATACCTACCTGGTGACGCGCATGGTCGAGCAGGTGGCCATGAAGATGGGCTGCACCATCGCCCAGCCGATCTGGTATGGCTCGCACCCTCACAACCACCTAGGCATGCCGGGGACCATCGTGGTCCCCGAGGATGTCCTGCTGGCGAACATGCGGGCCATTATCACGGGCCTCTGGAACATGGGCTTCCGCAAACAGATCTTTGTCAATGGTCACGGCCAGGAGGAAGTCCTGCCGCTGGCGATCCAGCAATGGCAGAAGAAGTACCAGCTTCCGGCTGTGCTGATCACGCTCCACACCTGGACGGTGATCCACGAACACATGAAGGACAAGTCTCACGGCGGGCCCTTCGATACGCCCTTCGCACATGCGGATGAAGCGGAAGCCTCCTATTCACTGGCACTGTTCCCGGAATTCATGGACCCGAGTCTATTCGTGGACAACAAACCTTCGGGATTCCTGCCCCCAGGCCACACCGACAAGGGTGGGGATGTCTACCACTCGCCGATCAAAGGTCACGAGCATGTTGGCCTGGCCGGGATCGAAGTAAAGGATTATCCCGAAGGTGTCATTGGTGCTCCCACCAAAGCCTCAGCCGACAAGGCCATGGCAGGCCTGAACGACCTGATGGACTACATGTGCCGGCTGATCGGCGACATCATGACCAGGTTCCCGGCCGGTTGTCTGCCACCCGTGGACAGGGTCACCATGCGCAGCCAGGAAGAGGTCGACGAGTATATCAAGGGACCGTTGAACGGTGGCAAGTCTATCTATACCCTCGCCTACCCGCCTTAAACCTTTATGCAAAGCCATACCCTGTTCCGCGCCTGAGCGATTTTAGATGCCTGATAACGGAATGTGATTTATTGTGCCCCACCATCAAAATCTTTTCTTTGTTCGTTTTGACCTGGTGGGGCATTAGCTTCGATAAGAAAAAGTGTTTGCGCAAGAGAGCAATGGAGCCAGGATGAAGATACTTCGAATTGACATGACACAACTCCAGGTGAAGTGGGAGGACGTCCCTCCTGTTTATGAACATCTGGGCGGCCGGGCATTGATCGTCAAATTGCTCCTCGAGGAAATCCCGCCGGCTTGTGATGCCCTGGGTCCTCACAATAAGTTGCTCTTCACGCCAGGGTTATTGGGAGGCGCCGGTGTCTCCACTGCCGGACGCCTATCGGTGGGTGGGAAGAGTCCCCTCACAGGCGGAGTCAAGGAAGCCAACGCAGGGGGAACGGGCGGGGATGTCCTGGGAAAGCTCGGGATCAAGGCGATTGTAGTGGAGGGCCAGGCTGCTCGTGGAACACTCCACCTATTGCATGTCACCCATGACTCTGCCGAGCTCCTTCCAGCCGATGAACATCATGGCCTGGGAACCTATGCCACCTCCGAGCGATTACAGGAGCGCTTTGGCAGTGATTGCACCGTGATCTCGATCGGCCAGGCAGGGGAATACCTGATGCACGGCGCCGGGATTGCGGTGACAGGGGAAAAGGAACAGCGCAGCAACCATGCCGCGCGCGGGGGCCTGGGCGCCGTCATGGGCAGTAAAGGCCTGAAGGCTGTGGTGATCGACAAGCCCGTTGGCAAAACAATTTCTTTTGCAGATGAAGATTTGCTCCGCAATACTGCCCGGGCTTATGCACAAAAGATGATCAATGATCCCAAGTTGGGGACAAAGGGGTCGCAGCATTTATATGGCACTTCCTCCATTGTAGGAGCAGTCAATGAAATGGGCTCGCTGCCCACCCGCAACTTTAGCGACGGCCGCTTCGGGCAATCCGCCGATTTGCGCGGCGAGCATTTGCGTGAGATGGTCCTGGCGCGCGAAGGAAAAGTCGGCACCCGCTGCATGCCGGGCTGTACCATCGCCTGCCGCAACCAGTATGTGGACGAGATGGGCATGCCGATCGTCGGCACGCTCCAATACGAGACCATTGCCCTCGTCGGATCGAACCTTGGCATTGGCAACCTGGACGACGTGGCCCGGCTCAACTACATGTGCAATGATTTCGGGCTGGATACCATCGAAACGGGGGCAGCCCTGGGCGTCGCGATCGAAGCCGGGCTCGTCGAGTTCGGGGACACGAAAGGGCTGATCAATCTTCTGAAACAGGTGGGCGAAGGAACCGTCCTGGGACGTGTCATCGGGAACGGCGTCGTGCTGACCGGTCGCGTGTTCGGCATCCGCCGCGTGCCCGCTGCCCTCGGCCAGGCCATGCCCGGTTATGACCCGCGCAGCCTGAAGGGAAACGGCGTGACTTACGCTACATCCCCACAGGGCGCGGACCATACAGCCGGCAATGCGTTCGGGGCCCGCAACGAGGTCAATCCTCTCGGCATCCAGGGCCAGAAGGAGCTTTCCTTGAAGCTTCAGATCATCGCTGCCATGCTCGACAGCACCGGCTTATGTCTGTTTGGACGGCCGCCGGTCATTGCCGATCCACAGATCATGGTGGACTTGCTGAATGGCATCTACGGCTGGGGCTGGACCAAGGCGGACCTCGATCAATTCAATCGCGATGTGCTGCGAAACGAGCTTGAATTCAATCGCCGGGCCGGCATCACAGCCAAGGACTACCGCATCCCCGAATACATGTGCGAAGAACCACTGGCACCCCATAATGTGGTTTTTGATGTACCCGATTCGGAGCTGGATGCTGTTTTCGACACTTTATGAGTATCGAGATCGAGCTTTTTGGCCAGTTTATCTCCAACCGTCAGCGGCGGCAGACCTGGGAGATCAAAAACCCAGTGCTCATTCGCGACGTAATGGACAAGCTGGGCCTGAAAGACGAAGAGATTGGGTTGATCTCCGTGAATGGAGTATTGAGCGAACCGGATGAGTTCGTCCATCCGGGCAGCCGCTTATGCTTCTTCCCGCCCATGTCAGGCGGTTAGGTCAACTCAGCAGGATTTGCTTGCGCTGTAAAACCTCTTTGCTCCAGGAG
>JBLMZU010000248.1:0-8764 GCA_050258995.1 Bacteroidota bacterium | reverse complement strand
CCTTGGTGCCCATCACAAAGCGGTGCTCGCCCCAGTGGATCATGTCGGGGCTCTGGCTCAGGTAGATGTCACCGAAGGGCGTGTGGCCGTTGTCGCTTGGGCGGCTGAACATGACATACTTGCCGTTGATCTTGCGTGGGAACAAAACGCCGTTGCGGTTGAACGGCAGCAGTGCATTTTCGAGGAACGTGAACTTCTCGAAATCGAAGGTATAGCCGATCCCGATGGTCGGACCATGATAGCCGTTGCACCAGGTGACATAATAGCGGTCCTCCAGCCACAGGACGCGCGGGTCATAGCGGTATTGGAATTTCCCAATCTCCGGGTCGTCGCACTGCCAGTCGATTGGATCGTTATCGAGGTTCCAGTGGATGCCGTCGTCGCTAAAGCCGCGATTGAGATTCATGTCCCGCTTTTTATTATCGCAGCGGAAGACGCCGGCGAACCTGCCGTTGAAGGGAACGACCGCGCTGTTGAAGATGCTGTTGGAGGAAGGAATCAGATTGCGCGGGATGATGGGGTTGGCTTCGTAGCGCCAGATCACATCAGAGCTGCCGGCGGCACGTTCCTGCCATGGAATATTGGGAAGGGCATGGGTTGTCATGGGTATTCAGTTGTCCTTTTCGAAGATGGTGTGCGTATTCTACGGTTCATGGACCGTTTGATAGATTGCATTGACGAGGGAAAGCTCTCCCTGGGCATCATGGTCGAGCGCCCAGAACATGATGCCGCCAGTTTTCTCCATGGCGATGCGGGTCTTTTTCTGGATGGTTGGAATGCCATTGTAGGACTGTATCTTGCCTGCGTACGAAATGGAATCCATCCGGGCCGCGGCGGGATCATCTTTGACCAGCTTTGCAAACGGAACACCGTCGGGCTCGCCGTAAAACGGGACACCGATGACCAGCTTGTCCCTGGGAAGACCGCGTGAGTTCCAATACTCGATGCCCTTGTTGAACTGCTTCATCGTGCCGTGGTCCTGGCCGGAGTAGGTCATGACGTTGACGAAGTCGAACAAGTCGAATGTCCTGGCGGGAATGCCGAGACCGTGCTCGTCTCCATAGGCCACGACGGCCGTCGTAAGAAGTTTATCAGGCATGGCGGCCCGCAGTTCAGTGATGAGTGCCAGGAAATTTTGGGATGACTGTCCCGGATTGGGATACTCCCAGTCGATATCCGCGCCGTCGAGCTGGTATTTGTCCACAAAGGCTTTCAGGTTTTGGACGAAGGCAGCCCGGGACCCAGGGTTGGCGGCTGCCGCTTCGAATTGCTCGTCCCAGCCCCAGCCGCCTACGGAGATCAAAACCTTTACATTTTTGGCGTGAGCCTTCTGTACGATCTGCTTCAACTTCCAGCCATTGACAAAGGTGTTGAACGTGCCATCCACTTTTGGGGTCAGGAATGCATAATTGATATGCGTTAGCTGGTCGTACGGGATGAGAGGCTCGATCACGGCATCGGTGGCGTAGGCAACGATGCGAAAGGGCGGAGCAACAGGTGTCAATGTCGGAGAGGGAGCTGGTGTCTCGGTCCCTGTCGGAGCAGGAGTCGCTGAAGCTGAGCAGGAGGCCAGTAAAACGGCAAGCAGGCACAGGCTTGTCCTGAGCCAAGACGAAGGGCCTGGCACGAATCGAGGCATCTTATCCAAGAGTCAAGTTCAATCGATAGGCGAGCGAGTCCATCGCCTCTTTCACAGTCGCATCCAGGTCGAGACCCGGATCCTTCATCAACATCTCGATCACATTCCCAAGCTCCGCGCCGAACTGGTATTCGATTCGGTGCCAGAGTGCGATCGGGCGGTAGGAGCGGCCCGTCGAAACAAGCTGCAGCATGACCGGCCGCAGCGCGTGGTCGGGCGGGAAAAGCTCATCGAGCGCATCGGTGCGAGCCGGTAGCGTGTAGCAATTGTTGGCCAGTTCCATCATGGTCTTTTTGCGAACCATGAACTCGACCAGCTTGTAAGCCGCCTCGAGCCGGTCAGGATAGCCGTACGTGTGCCGCCAGATCACCAGGCTTCCACCCCCTGACCAGGGAATGCTCATCAGGCTGGCCGCGCCGATGTTTACCACACCGGCAGCCTTGTTCTGGACTGCTGTATTGAAAGCCCGGGCATCGGTCACGACAGCGGCTGCCCTGCCCTCCAGGATGGCCTCCATGCACTCATCTGAGCCGCGATATCTGGTATCCGGAGTCATGCGCAGCAGGCGGATGAAGGATTTCAAGCCGGACTGCGCGGCGGGTGAATTAAACAGCACCTGCTTGCCGCGGTTATCCATGATGTGCCCGCCCGAGCTCCAGATCCAGGATGCCGCCATATGGACAAAGTCATTGAACGGGTGGGGGACAAATGGCATGAGCCAGGAATACTCCGTAGCATGCAGCGCCCCCAAGCAGCGGACGCTCTCCTCCAGGGAGGCCGGCGTGGCAAAGGCCGTGACCGGGTTCAGGTTCGCTTGCGCGAGCAGGTCCCTTCGATAGGCAACAATATAAACATAAGCGCTCAGCGGAATACCGTAGGCGTTGCGGTCATCCTCTGAAAGAACGCTCGACCAGGTGGAATGGACAAAGGCCTGATCGCCTCCGATTTTATTCACCAGGTGGGAGGGCATCGGGCGCAGCGCGTTCATGTTCATCAGGCTGCTGACCCAGGTGGAACCGACGTGCGACACATCCACGCCCTGTCCCTGGGTGGCAATGCTGATCAACTGCGGCCAGGCATCGTCCCACTCCATGCGCTTGAGCTGGACCTCAATACCGGTCTCGGCCTTGAAATCTGCCATGAGGCGCTCAACGGTCTGGTAGTCTGCATCTACGTCGGGGATCAGAGAGAGTTCAATGGTTGTCATAGTTGCCTCACCGAGTTGTTTCTAACAAATGGAATGGATTCTGCCATCGTCGTGCGGACAAGCGGAGATGCCTTTACTCCTGCCGCCTCCATCCCCAGGATGACCGCGCCGAGCACGGGCGGCACCTTGAGGCGGACCAGCCGGGCCCCGGGGGCGAATTTGTAAATCGTTTCACGCATGGGCTCGATCATCATGGGGCCGCCTTCGAACATACTGCCGGCCATCACCACATCGAATTCGAGATCCTCAAAGCCAAGCTGGCGGATGACCGCATTGGCCATTTCCCCGTTCTCAACACCGGCCCAGTGGAGTAGTTCCCGGGCCACCGCATCGCCTTCAGATGCGACACGGAAGACAAGAGGGGCCGCCTCCGCGCCGACCGGATATTCATGCGTCGTATAGCCGCGAATGAGATCCTCCAGATCCTTCGCACCGGCGTACTGGACGAACGCTTCGGCGAGCGCGGTCATGGGTCCGCGCTTCGACCAGGCATAGCCGACGATCTGCATGGTGTGGTGGATGAGCTCCGAGGCGCCAGCGCCTTCGCCCATCATCACACCGTGGCCGGTGACGCGTCCCTCGCGCTTGTGCTCACGGTCCCAGCCCCGGCAGTTCGACCCGGTGCCCGAGACGACGACAACCCCCCAGCCCTCTTCCGATCCCGCCACAAGTCCCGGGACCGTGTCGTTGACGTAGATGTAGGGCGCGTTCAGCCCAAGCTTGTCGATCACAGCGGTCGTGGCCCCGGCTTCGGATGGCCAGTCGTAGCCGGCCACGCCAAAGCCGGCTCCCGCGATATCGGCCCGTGTCAGGCCGGCAGCGTGCAGCGCCTGTTCGAGACCCTGCTGCATTGCCTCGAACATCCCCTCGTAGCCGACATCCTCATGGTTGCCGGAGCCGCTTTCGCCAAAGCCAAGAGCGCGGCCCGTTTCATCGACGATCAGCGTGTGTGTTTTGGTTGCGCCCAGATCGGCGCCGAGAAAGTAGGACATGGTAGAGACCGGGACCTGTCAGCTCATTTCCAAAATTGAGGCAGATGCTCACGATGGGTTTCCAGCAGATCGTCGAGCACTGCCTGGACTTTATCCGCCTTGGGCCCGATCGGGTTGACCAGCAGAGCCTGGTAGGCAGCCTCCCTGTCGCCGTGAACGGCCGCTTCCACGGTGAGCAGCTCATAAGCCTTGACGGCGGCGATCAAGCCGAAACAGGCCGTGGGGAGGGGCTCGGTCGGGATGGGCGTGATCCCACTCCTTCGCACCGTGGACGGGATTTCAAGCACCCAATCTGCAGGCCATTCCCTGACTGCCCCATTATTCTTTGTGTTTACCACATGAGTCTCACCCAGATCGTTGTAATGGGCGTTCAGCAATTGGGTTGCAACCGTGGAGTAATAGGCACCACCTCGCTTCATTAGATCGGCCGGTGGCTCCTTAAGATCCGGATCTGCGTATTCGCGCAGCAGATCCTTTTCCACCTCGATGACCTCCTCGGCGCGCGAAGGCGGCCATTTTTCCTGCGCCTTCAATTTTTTATCCGTATGATAGAAGTACTGCAGGTAATAGTTGGGGATCATGCGCAGCACTTCGATCGTGCGCGGTTCCCATTCAGGACCCTCCTCCTTTTTCAGGTTTGTAATAAATTCCTGAATTACCTGTGGCCAGACGTCCTCGCCTTCGACAGTGAATCCGCGGTGCCAGGTGAGATGGTTCAAACCAAGGGTATTAAGCTCCGTATGGGCCGGATCGATCTTTTTCCCGGTCGCCTTCTCCAAACCTTCAATGATGTGCATCTTAGTTGTGATCGGCACATTGCAGACGCCGACCGCGGGAACGTCCACAGCATATTTGCTGAGTGCCTGGGTGACCAGCCCGGCCGGGTTGGTGAAATTGACGAGCAGTGCTCCATCCGCAGCCAACTCACGCATATCGGCGGCGATTTTGAGAATGACAGGAATGGTTCGCATGGCCTTTGCCATGCCGCCCACGCCGGTTGTTTCCTGGCCGATCAACCCGTGGCGCAGCCCCAGATATTCATCCCGGCGGCGCGCCTCCATCTGGCCGACGCGCAGCTGCGTGGTCACATAGGAGGCGTCTTTTACGGCCTCCCGCTGGTTTGTGGTTAAGAAGACTTTGAAAGGAGCGCCCTTCGCCTCCACCATGCGCTGGGCAAACCCGCCAACGACCTTGAGGCGCTCCTCGTCGATGTCCATCAACCACAGCTCGTCGAGCGGGAACTGCTCCATGCGGGCGAGAAATCCATTGACAAGTTCCGGTGTATAGGTGGAACCCCCACCAATGACTGCGACTTTCAACATGTTGTTCTCCTCAGGTAATGTCCTGCTATTATTTTAAGATATAAAGTGAGACCGATTCTGCCGGCAGGGTGATTTCCCTTCCATTGGTAAATGCCGGAGCAGCGATCGATTCTGCCTTGTGGTTGGCATCAAATAAAAATGCTTCCTTGATCTTCAGGGCATCCCCATCCTTGAGCTGAAGCGGTTTTTGGATCTCTGTGCTGTTCAGGTTTACCAGCATCAATGCGATGGATCCGTCATCCCTTTTGGAAGCGAAAACAGACACATAGGGTATGTCCGTGCTGGCATCCAGCAGGTGACCGCCGAAATTTTTGTAAAGCTGGTACACATAATAGGTTGGCCGCACGTTGAACGAATCCATCAGCCCGTGCCCGGAGGTCGAGGATTTCAGCAGCCAGTAGGCAAGCATATCCGGCTGCTCGCGGATCATGCGCCCGAGGATATCGGCCAGCCAGAGTGCGTTGTAAAAGCTGTCAGGCGACGTCTCGCCGCCCGCAACGTTCGAGGTATGCGAATTGAACTCCATGACCCCCACCGGATACTCCTTGCCGGTTGTTTCCAGGATGATCCGCCGCAGGTTGGGAATGATACGGTCCCACTGGGATGTGTTATCCCGCAACTGTTCCCAGGTGGGAAGTCCATCGTTTGAGTGCAAGGGGAATGAGTAACGATGGATGGTGACGATTTCCACCAGGTCCGAGTTTACTTTGAGAAATTCGGTCAGGTAATCGATCTTGGTAAAGTCAAGCTTGTTGCCATTTCTGTACAGGAGTTCAAGGGGATCGAGACTACCCTGGTCGCCGACAAAATTGGAGATATCCGGTCCGTAGAAGATGATGCCGGGGTCCACTGCTTTCATGGCCTGCGCGAATTCCCGCCAGCGCCTGGCATAGTATTCCGGCGTCCAGGTCGGATCCTCCACGGCGTACAGATCCGGCTCGTTGCCAATGCTCCAGTACCTGATGCCGTAGCCCTTTTCAATATTCACGTAGCGAACGAGGTCGGCGGCCTTCTCCGGGGTGCTGCCCAGCAGCCGCACGGTGATGCTCGGCTCGGCGCCCATCATGTTCCTCGACATATTCAGGTAATTGGTGATTTGTTCGGGGCGGACATCATTTCGATCCCCCCAGTTTCCACCGGGCCAGCGCAAAAATGTGATGCCGGACTCCTTGGCGGCTTCGAGGTTGCCTATCCCAAGGTCCGACCACGGCCCATGGTTGGCGCCGAGTACATATTTGCTGAGCCCGCCCAGGTCGCTGGAGGTATCCACCCACAATACGCCCGGAGGAGCGGAGACCGGCGTGGCAGTTGGCACAGGTGTCGATGTTGGTGTGAACGGGGTATTTTGGGGCGGGGAACTGCTCTGGCAGGCGCTCAAAGCCAGGATCATCAGGAATAAGAACAAAAAGCGGGACAGAGGTCTGTCCCGCCTGACCTGCCGTTGTTTCACTTATCCACTCCGGTGATGACGATTCCCTGCACGAAGAAGCGCTGTGCGATGATAAAGATCAGCAGCGGGATAAGCAGAGTAACAAGCGATCCGGCCTGGATCAGTTCAGGTCGCTGGCCGTACATACCGTTGAAGCGGGCCAGCGCGACCGATACAGGCTGTTGATTCATGTTGGTGGAGAGGTAGATCAATGGGCCGAAGTAATCATTCCAGGCATAGATGACATGGAAGATGGTCACCGCCACGATCACCGGGTAGGATTGGGGGATGATCACCTTCCACAGGACCGTCAACGGTCCCGCACCGTCGATCATCGCGGCTTCATCGAGTTCGCGCGGCAGCGTCATGAAATACTGCCGCAGCAGGAAGGTGTCGAAGGGATTGGCAAAAAAGGACGTGACCATGAGCGGCAGCCAGGTCCCCACCCAGCCGATCTTGGTGAAGAACGTAAAGGTCGGGATGATCGTTACCGCGGCGGGCAGGAACAGGATCGAGATCAGTATGACGAACAGAAAATCCCGTCCCGGGAAGCGGAAGCGTGAAAAGCCATACGCCACCAGGATGCAGGAAACCAGAACGCCGATGGTGGTCACGACTGCATATTTGAAGGTGTTCCAAAGAACCTGCGGATAATTGATCGCGTCCCACATCTCCTTGTAATTTCCCCAGGAGGGGGAAAATACCCAGGGACGGGGAAGAGCCTTAAAGAAACCGCCATTCCAGACGATGGGATCGCCTGTCGGATTCTTTGGATCGATGAAGATGCTTCCCTTCTGGAAACCCTTGAGTAGAGCAAGATCCTTTTTCGATCCATCCTCCAGGGGGACGGTGTACAGGTCCAATTCCTTGCCCGTATAGTCACTCATATTGATGACCTGCTTGGCAGGGAAACCGGATTTGTTGACTTTCAATTCATATGTCTTGGTATTTTCTCCCTGATAAACAAAGGTCGGGTTTTTTGCCGGCCAGATGGGAGAATTGGATGCGACCATCTGGGCACTTGTTTTCAAGGAGGTGAAGATCATATAAAGGAAGGGCATAAGGAACAGCCCCAGCAGGATCATGGCGAAGCCTGTGGTCGTGAAGGAAGCGATTTTCTTTTTGGAACGGGTCCAGAGGGAACTTGAACGGGTTTTCTTCATCTTGTCCTCCTCTACTGCCTTTCACTGGCGTAATAGACCCAGTATTTCGATGTTGCAAAAAGGATGACTGTGATGACCAGGATGAACAAGAACAACACCCAGGCCAGAGTCGATCCATAGGACATATTTTGGTACTGGAAAAATGTTTTATATAAGTACAGGTTATAGAACATCGTGGCGCCACCCGGTGCTCCCGTACCCTGGTTGATGGCAAGGGGTACGAGGAAATACTGGAAGAGGAAAACAATGCTCAACACCAGGTTGTAGAAAATCACCGGAGAGATCATGGGGAAGGTGATATTCCAGAAGGTCTGTGAGCTGTTGGCACCATCCACTTTGGCAGCGTCATACAGATCGGTTGGAACAGCCTGCATGCTTGCCAGCATGGTCAGCATGGCATTCCCGATGCCCCAGATTCCCATGATGACATAGGTGGGATAGACCCAGTGAATATCCTGAGCCCAGCCCGGCAGATTCTCTTTTGGAACGCCCATATAATGTAATATATGATTGACCCAGCCGGTTTCGGGATTTAATACACCGCCCCACAAAAAAACGCTCGCTACAAAGGGGATGATGTACGGCATATAGAACATGGAGCGGAAGAAGTTCTGCCCTTTGAGATTAGGGTTGTTCATTAAAGCAGCTATTCCAAGAGGCACCAAGATGCCAATGGGAAGCGCGATCAAACCAAAGATCATGGTGATCCACATGGATCCCCATGGCGTACTGAACCCACCAATTTTCCACAACTGGCTGTCATGGATCATTGTGATGTAATTTTGCAGACCGACGAACTTTGGCGGACTGAGAATCCCCTGGGTAATCTTCAGATCGATGAAGGTGAAGAAAAGCGTTGCAAACATTGGGATCAGGGTGAAAGCCAGGAAGCCAATGAGCCAGGGGGAGATGAACAACATCCCCCAGCCAAATTCTCGTCTGGCCAGCGGGGATAACTTTCGTATCGAACCGATGGAAGGCAGCTTCGGTAGGTGGGTCAGTTGCTCCATAT
>JBLMZU010000247.1:0-2702 GCA_050258995.1 Bacteroidota bacterium | reverse complement strand
AAATCCTGGTACTCGAATGAAGCATAACTCAACCCATGGCCAAAGGGATACAGCGGGGTCACCTTTTCGGACACATAGTCTCCATACCAGTGCGACCTTGTTCCCGTTGGCTTGGCGTTATAGTAAATGGGGAGCTGGCCGGCCGACCGCGGGAATGTAAGGGGAAGCTTCCCGCCCGGGCTGGCATTCCCGAACAGGATCTCGGCAACCGCGGCTCCTCCCTCTTCTCCCGGCAGCCAGGCTTCCAGGATGGCACTCGCGCCCTCCGCCAGGGCGGAGAGCACATAAGGACGCCCTGTTGTCAAAACAATGGCAACCGGTTTTCCGGTGGAGAAAATTTCCCGCGCCAGTTCCTCCTGCACGCCCGGTAATTTCAGATCCGCACTGTCACGCGTCTCCCCGGTGGTGCAATCGGGCGTCAACCCGGAACGGTCGCCAAGCACCAGCACGACGACATCCGCTTTTTTTGCAACTTCGACCGCCTGCGCGAAGCCTGAGGTATCAGCATTAAGATTTTGACAGCCTCTGGCATAGAGGATCGTTGTATCAGAGGGAGCAGTTGCCCTGATCCCCTCCAGCACCGTTGTGACTTTTATATTGTGCCGTTCCAGCGCATCAACATCCAGATCGATGAATGCAGAGTTTTCCGGCGCTTTGAGCTGCATCAGGTGCCGCATTGCCGTGTAAGAGTAGTCGGCCAGCTGGGTACGGGCATCATCTGCATTCGGGCCGATCACGGCCAATGTTCTGATCCCCCTTTGCAGCGGCAGCAATCCATCATTTTTCAACAGCACCATGCTCTGGCGCGCAACCCTGCGGGCAAGCTGGCGCTGTTCATCGGTCTCAAAAACCTCCAGGACCTTCTCTTCATCCACATACGGATTCTCAAACAGACCCAGCTCAAACTTTTTTCTCAAGTGCCGCTCGACTGCCAGGTCTACAAGTCCCAGGTCGATTTCGCCATTGTCCAGGGCTGACTGCAGGGGGCTGCCGTAACAAACAACTGCAGGCAGCTCGACATCGATGCCGGCCTTGAGAGCCATGGCCGCCGCACAGGCCTCACTGGCGGCGATCTTATGAAAATTGTTCAACATAAGCACCGCTTCATAATCGGAAACAACCACGCCATCAAAGCCCAGCTTCTCGCGCAGCAGGCCGGTCAGGATGTGACGCGAAGCCGCGACCACATCCCCATCCAGCTCGGGATAGGCGTTCATAATGGAAGCGAGCTTCGCATCCCGGATCGCCGCCTGGAATGGCGCTAGGTAGACATCATGGATTTCCCGCATTCCCACGTGTGCCGGTGCACAGTTCAGCCCACCCTGAGAGATGCTGTGGCCGATAAAGTGCTTGCCGGTTGCCATCACGCCCTGCGAAAGGCTTTCCGACTGCAGGCCTTTTATATAGGCCATCCCAAAATGACTGACCAGTGTGGGATCCTCTCCAAACGTTTCCTCGGTACGCCCCCAGCGTGGATCACGCGCGACGTCCAGCACCGGGGCAAGCCCTTGCCGCGCGCCGATGGCAAGCAGCTGCCTGCGAATTACGGAGGTGACCGCTTCGGCAAGCTCAGGTTGAAAGGTGCTCGCCAGCCCGAGCATTTGCGGGAACAGCGTGCCGCCCAGCATCATGGCACCGGCACAACACTCTTCATGGATGATGGCAGGGATGGCCAGGTGCGTCTGTTCCAGGAGAAATTTTTGCAGCCGGTTGGATGCTTTTGCCGCGCTGACGGGGTCGAGCGTAGATGCGCCTGCCAGGCGGGTGATCTGGCCAATCCCATGCTTCAGCCTCACGGCCAGCGTGGCATCGTCCAGCTGCCCATTGATCTGCAAATCCCACATCCAATAGGAACCGATCTGGGCGAGTTTTTCATCCAGTGTCATTTGGGAAAGTAATTTATGGGTACGTTGCTCGATGGATTCCATTTTATATCGTTATGATTTTAACTGGCATGGAGACAGGCTGTCCCCATGCCAGTTAAAACACAGTCCTTTCCGGTCCGTTCACAATTATTTGTTTCAGATTTAATTAACGCACACCAAGCAACACATCCACGGTGAGCTGGTCCAGCCGTTCATATTTCAAGCCGCGGGCACTAATCGAGGAGCGGTCAAACACCTGTGCTTTCAAGCCGGATGCCTTCTCAGAGGAGTACTTCCCGAAGTACGGGCTCAGTGAACCGTCATCGGCATTGATCTCGTGCAGGAGCGATTGGATCTCCGGGTCGGCGTTCCACAGGGCTGCCTTCTCTTTCAGGATGAGGTATGTCCGCATGCAGCCTCGCGCAAAATCCTTGACCCCTTCATAATCCTCCGTGCGATAGGCATGGGCATCAAAGTGACGCGAACCGGCGTAGCCGCTATCCTCCAGAAGCTTCACCAGGAAGAAAGCGCTCTTGAGATTGACCGCCCCAAAACGGAAGTCCTGGTCATAGCGGCCAAACGCCTGGTCATTCAGGTCGATGTGGAATAACTTGCCGGCATCGATCGCCTGTGCAACGCCATGGGTGAAATTGAGTCCCGCCATGTGCTCATGCGCCACTTCCGGATTGACGCCCACCATTTCGGGATGATCGAGAGTTTGGATGAACGCCAGCATGTGACCGGTGGTGGAGTTGTAGATATCGCCGCGCGGCTCGTTAGGCTTGGCCTCCAGGGCGAACTTCAGATCGTATTTTTGATCCAGTGCATATTCGCAGA
>JBLMZU010000246.1:0-4864 GCA_050258995.1 Bacteroidota bacterium | reverse complement strand
TCGAGATCAAGCAGGGCAATCTCAACTCACTGCCCCCTGTCAAGGATATCAAAAACGAGTGGGATCTCAAGCTGGGCGGTATGCCGATGGACCTGGCCATCTCGGCCGGTGCCTATGAGGGGACGATCGACCTGGGCGGCCTGGCCCTGCGAAGCCTGAACGTCCAGGATGGCGCATCGCATGTGGAGCTGTCTTTCTCCAAGCCGAACCCGGTCGAGATGTCGATCCTGCAGTATTCGACGGGCGCTTCGGATGTCAAATTGACCGGCCTGGCCAACGCCAATTTCTCCACGTTGAAATTTTCGGGCGGCGCGGGAAACTTCACCCTCAACTTTGGCGGCGATCTGCAACGGGACGCGGTGGTGACGATCGACTCCGGCTTTGGAAACGTCAGCCTGATCATTCCCAAAGATGTAAGCGCCAAGGTGACCGTGGAAAGCGCAGCCGTCAATATCAATCATGGCTCCGGCTGGACGCAAAACGGCAAGGAGTATACGCAGGAGGGAAACGGCCGGACTTTGACCTTTATTGTAAAAATGGCGGCCGGCAATCTGCTGATCAGTGATGACTAAACCTTTGGGAGCCCTTCTTTCTTCGAAGAAGGGCTTTTTTTTATTGCATCCCCTCGCTTCCGTCAATACTCTAACCTACCCATTAATGATACTTTAATTTGGCGTAAAAGGTCATAATTCATCCGTGATGTCTATCACTTGCAGCTTTATTAGCCCGACAATAAAATCGTCTATAGAGACAGGGATTGTCTACATTAAGAAAGAAGGTCATTATGCAAATCACTCGTCAAGCTGACTACGCCGTACGGGCCGTGCTACACCTGGCACGAATGGGAAATAGCGAGCGTGCGGCTACAAGCACTGTTGCCAAGGAACAAAACATTCCTCCTTCATTCCTTGCAAAGATCATTTCCCAGCTTTCGATCGCAGGGCTGCTTCATACTTCACGCGGTGCGCGCGGGGGCGTAACACTAGCTCGTGATCCCAAGGATATCACCTTGCTTGAGGTGGTCGAGGCCATTGATGGTCCTATCCAGTTGAACGAATGCGTAGGCAGTGATGGGAATTGCCATTTTGAAGGAAGTTGTCCGATCAAGCCGGTCTGGTGCGATGCTCAGGAAGAGCTGGTCGCGCGGCTGAAGGGGACCAACTTTGGTGACATGATTGCAGAAAGCAATTAGCTCAAGATGTGATGAAAAACTCCCGGCTCTTGATGCCGGGAGTTTTTCATCACATCTCAAATAAATCCTCATAGGCAGGGAAGCCGATCCCCTTTGTCAGATGGGAAACCGCCTGGTTCCTGCCCCATATCCCGGTACCACGAGAGCGGTCCACTGGGAATCCAGCTCACATCGCAATCGATTTGGAATGCAATAGACGGACCCTTCCGGATATAGTGTATGGAAGGGTTTTAATTTCGGAGGAACAATGAGATCAAATATTCCGTACTCCGTAATCGTCATTTCCATCCTTCTTTTCACAGTCACTGGCTGCCGGCGCTCCCCTGTGCCCATCATAAATCCACCTGACCTGGAGACATCCCTCGCCAGCACCGCCCTGGCGCTGGCGAAACAAACAGAGGCGGCACAATCATTTACTGCCACCCCCCTTCCATCAGAGACACCCACCCCAACCCCCAGGATATCCATTAATGGAACATCGCTTGCCATACGTGGCGATAAAAGCACGCTTTTCAGCGACCATAAACTTGGATATCAACTGACCATCCCGCCTGGCTGGCTTCCCATCCGCATCAATGAGGATGAATATTACAAGGCGTTCACCCTGGATGCGGTTGCTGGGAACCAATCCATGATCAATTTTCTGACAAAGGTGGCAACACTGGATCCTGATCATGTTCGCCTGACAGCACTTGATATACAGCCCGAACAGTATGCGAAGGGAAATATCTCAGGCATATCCGTCACCCTCCAGCCCGAGACGGCGAAAATCCTGGAGGAATGGTCAAGAGCCCATCCGGCGCGTGCAAACGGCCGGCCCGGTAATGTTCTTCTCTCCTCCGAATCTCAGGAGACAGAATCGGGTATCAGGATCCTGATCCGGGAGCAGCAGTGGCGATCCACTACAAATGACAAGATTTACTCCAGGCGCATCTTCTTTATGATTCCCTCTGGAGTCATGAACATAGATTTTGAAACTCCCTTCGATTCCAAGGACGCCTTACTCCCTGAATTGGAGCAGGTGATCGAGAGCATTACACTACTCGATACATAAGATTCCCTTGTTGGCTATCCCATTCATCATTGTTTTCCTGGAGGGATAAATTGAAAATCCATAAAGCCTTCGGATATTTCGGCAGCCCTGCCGGACTACTGGCCCTGGCGGTTCTTTCCTGCTCGGGTGCTGCAGGCCTCCCCGTCTGTTTGTGACCGATACACCCACAGCCACCCATTCCAGGCTGGCGGCAAGTGGATCATCTTTCAAATGGGAACTCCTGTACAGTCTGCAGAGGAGCTGTTCCGGGTCATGGATCAGATACAGGATTCGATCAAGGTGATGGAACCATAAGCCGGCACAGGTCGGCCCCTCCCTCGCGGCGTATAATTGCCGGGAGGGATTTTTTATCTTGACAAGGAGACCGCATCATGTCTGGACCCAGAATCGTACGCGCCCCCAGGGGAACCGTACTGACCTGCAAGAACTGGCTCAGCGAAGCCGCCTATCGCATGATCCAGAACAATCTCGACCCGGAGGTGGCAGAGAAACCGGAGGACCTCGTCGTCTACGGCGGGCGCGGCAAGGCAGCGCGCTCCTGGGAGGCCTTCGACGCGATCCTTGAATCGCTCAAAAACCTGGAGGAGGATGAAACTCTCCTGGTGCAGTCGGGAAAACCTGTCGTTGTTTTCAAATCCCATAAGGATGCCCCAAAGGTCTTGATCGCCAACTCCAACCTTGTCCCGCACTGGGCGACGTGGGAGCATTTCGATGAGCTTTCCAAAAAGGGCCTGATCATGTACGGCCAGATGACGGCCGGCTCGTGGATCTACATCGGCACACAGGGCATCCTGCAGGGGACCTACGAAACGTTCGGCGCGCTGGCCAGGCTGAAAGGCTGGGGATCGCTGAAAGGCAGGTTCGTCCTGACTGCTGGCCTCGGAGGAATGGGCGGCGCGCAGCCTCTGGCGATCACAATGAATGAAGGCGTGGGCCTGATCGTGGAGGTCGACCCCGAGCGTGCCGAGCGCCGGCGGGCGATTGGGTATGTGGACACGGTTGTCGACACACTCGAAGAGGCCATGACACTGGTTGAGGAAGCGAAAGAGCAGCAGATCCCGAAATCAATCGGGCTGATCGGAAACGCGGCCGATATCTACAGCGAACTGGTGGCACGCGGTGTAACGCCCGATGTGGTGACCGACCAGACGTCCGCACACGAGGCGCTTTTTTATGTCCCCTCCAGTCTATCGATCGTGGCAGCCAATGAGCTGCGCATGTCTGATCCTGAGAAATATAAAAGGATGGCGATGGACTCGATGTCGAAGCATGTGCGCGCCATGCTCGATTTCCAGCGGGCCGGCGCCGAAGTGTTCGATTATGGCAACAATATCCGCCAGCAGGCCTACAACAACGGGGTGGGTGATGCGTTCGAATTCCCCGGTTTCGTGCCAGCCTACATCCGTCCACTGTTCTGCGAGGGAAAGGGTCCTTTCCGCTGGGTGGCGTTGTCGGGCGACAAGGAGGATATTTACGCGACCGACGAAGCCATCATGGAATTATTTCCGGAGGACGATCATCTCCGCCGCTGGCTGAGGATGGCGCGCGAGAAAGTCCCGTTCCAGGGGCTGCCGGCGCGCATCTGCTGGCTGGGTTACGGCGAGCGCGTCAGGGCGGGCCTGCGGTTCAATGAGCTGGTGGCAAGCGGAAGAGTCAAGGCGCCGATCGTGATCGGACGCGATCACCTGGATTCGGGCTCCGTCGCCTCCCCGAACCGCGAGACCGAATCGATGAAGGACGGCTCGGACGCCATCTCCGATTGGGCGATCCTGAACGCGTTGATCAACGCGGTCGGCGGCGCGACCTGGGTCTCCTTCCACCATGGAGGCGGCGTGGGCATGGGATACAGCCAGCACGCCGGGCAGGTCATTGTGGCCGACGGCACACCGGAGGCCGCCGTGCGTCTCAGGCGGGTGCTGACAACGGATCCCGGTATGGGCGTCGTCCGCCACGCGGATGCGGGATATGAGATCGCGATCGAAGCGGCGAAGCGGCATGGCATCAAGATGCCGATGTTGAAATAAATCCGATGAAAGCAGTCTACTTTGCAGGCCTGGCAGCCCTTTTACTGGGCATCGTTGCCTGCGAGCCTGTCTTTGCGATCGGGTGGAGGGAACTGGGAATTATTCTCCTCCTTGCGGCGATCGTATTTGGCCCGCCAGTATACCGGGTCCTGCGAAGAATGGAAAAATATTGGAAGACCCGGGAGAAATAGCACAACAGGCGGACACCTGCATGGTACATGGTCCGCCTGTTGTTTATGGAAATGTGTTCATGCGGGATGGAGCGTTTTCCGGATCCCCCAATGAACCAGCCAGCCGCCATAGGCTCCTACAAAGGCAAAGACCAGCGCCAGGAGGGAACCGTAGTTATGCGTGCTGAGGATATCGTGAAGGGGAATCCAGATTCCAACCGCCAGAGCAATCACCCAGGGACGGCGATAACCAAGCAAGGTGATCAACCCGCTGACGATCAAAATGCCAAAGGCCAGGATGCCGGTATCATCCCAGGTGGGACGCGAATCGACATAAGCTGAAAATAGACCTGCAAGCACGGCGGCTGCCAGAAGTAGATTCTGCATGATATTTTTCCTTTCCTTTGCATAGCCGAGTGCTATA
>JBLMZU010000245.1:0-4884 GCA_050258995.1 Bacteroidota bacterium | reverse complement strand
CGTTCGAGCGGTGGATGTTCACCGGCACGCTATACGGATGACCATCCTTGGAGATCAGGGGCAGCAGGGCAGCAGGCAGCGCCTTGCCAAAGCCACTGGAGTTAAAGAAATCATCCAGCGGTTGGATCTGTTTTGCATCCACATAGGCGAAGGTGGCTTCACCCGCATGAGCCTGCCAGGAATCCGGCGGATCGCCAGCCTGCAGGCGGGTCGCAAGGACCGCCTTGGCATTTGTACCGGCGCCACCTGCAACGGATGCATTGACAAACTCTTCATTGGGATATTTCTGCTGGAAGATCTTGATCATGGCGGCCAAACCGTCGGCTTCACCAGGACCGACCCACCAGGAGAACACCTCCACCTTGCCATTGCCGCCACCACTGGATGCAGCAGGAGCCGTGGTTGCTGCAGCTTTTGGAGCACATGCAGAAAGCACTGTTGCTATTACTACAAGGATAGCAAGCAGAGCATACGTTTTCTTGTTAAACATATCTTCTCTCCTTATTGTTTATGATCAACTGAATCTCGAAATCGATCGGACATTTTTTCGCCGGGTCATCACCTCCTTTCGATCAACCCTATGCAAATAAAAACGGAGTATTCTACTCACCATCGACCGGTGAGAATACTCCGTTGACCCAATCATTCACAGTCATCCGCCATTCAGTTGTTTTCATATGGTCCGAGCTGTTGAATAACATTAAGGGAAATTTCAGTTGTCTAACAAATTAATTATATGACGAATAATCCGCCTGTCAACCAGCTCTAAAATTAGGCTCATAAATCCGCCATACATACAGCGCAGAAGAAGCTTGCTGCGCTGTATGTATCGCCTGCATTCCAGGGAATTGCCATATTGCAGTGAAGCTGGTTGATGTAATAAGTTTTATCTTCCGCTTCTGCGGGTGGTGACATCGAAGATCACTGCCGCGACCAGTACGAGACCGCGCACCACGTACTGGAGATTTGCATCGACACCCATCAGGTTCATGCCGGAGGTCAGGGAGATCATCACCAGCGCACCGATCAGGGACCCGAAGATGCTTCCCACGCCGCCGGCCGCCGAGACACCACCGACATAGGCAGCAGCAATGGCATCCAACTCAAACAGCTGCCCAGCTGTTGTCGTCGCCGACTGCAGACGTGACGAGAACAGGATGCCGGATAACGCAGATAACATGCCCATGGAGGCAAAGACAATAAACGTGATGCGGGAAACGTTAATACCGCTCAATTGTGCCGCCTCGGGGTTGCCGCCGGTTGCGTAAATATGCCGGCCCAATACCGTCTGGGTGGTGATGAACGAATAAATCCCAACAACGATCAGAACGATCACAAACGTCCAGGACAGGCCGTTGTAACCGGCCAGCACCCAGGTGATGCCAAGGATGATGGCTGAGAGGAGAATCAGTTGCAGAATGAAAATATTCCGCGGCATCACTTCAAAGTTATAGGCCTGCTTCTTGCGCCGGCTGTTGATCGCGTTGCGAATATACAGGATGACGCCCACGATCCCGATCAGGATCGTCAACTTGTGGCCGGTGTACCCAAGCACGGGGATCGGGATGTCAGGGATAAAACCATTCCCGATGGCATTGTAGATCTTATCGGTAATGATGATGGTGCCTGTTCCCGCCGTCACGAGACCGATCAACCCGCGGTAGATCAGCCAGCCAGCCAGGGAGGCAACGAACGAAGGGACGCCCAGCTTAGCAACCGGGGTGGCGGTCAGCAATCCGGCACAGATGCCCAGTCCCAGTACCAGTGGGATGACAAGATAAACCGGCCAGCCCCACTGGGTCATCATGATCGCTGCCACAGCTCCCATAAAGCCTGCAAGGAATCCAACCGAGAGGTCGATATGGCGTATGACGATCACCACTGTCATGCCAACTGCCAGCACGGCAATATATCCGACCTGATTGAACAGGTTGCTTAGATTTCTGGAAGACAGAAATAGCCCATCCGTTGTAAAGGCAAAGATGATCCAGATGGCTGCCAGGGCAATATACATGCCGTATTCACGGATGTTCTCCCGCAATATTTTTCTTAAGTCTTGAAACATGGTGACCTTCCTTAGTTCGTTGCAAGTTGCATGATTTTTTCTTGCGAGGCTTCCTCGATCAAGAGCTCACCACTAATTCGACCGGCAGAGACAATGTAGACCCTGTCACTCATACCCAGAATTTCCGGCAGCTCGGACGAGATCATGATGATGCTCATCCCCTGCTCGATCAGCCGGTTCATAATCGTATAAATCTCGTACTTTGCACCGACGTCAATGCCGCGCGTGGGCTCATCCAGGATCAGGATGTCCGGTGTGACGAACAGCCATTTCGCCACGGAGACTTTCTGCTGGTTGCCACCGCTAAGGTTCCCCACCTTCTGCTCGACAGAAGGGGTCTTGATATTCAGGGAGCTCTTGTATTCGGTGGCGCGCTGGATCTCGAGGTTGCTGTCAACCACGCTGCGATTGGCGATCGCCTTCAGGTTGGCCAGGGTGATATTCTGCTTGATATCCTGGATCAGGATCAGGCCGTCTCCCTTGCGATCCTCGGTCACATAGGCCAGGCCGGCGTCGATGGCATTCTTGGGGTGAGTAAAGTGGCGCGGCTCCCCCTTGATCACCAGTTCCCCATTGATCCGGTAGCCATCCGGGTTCCCAAACAAGCTCAGGGCTAATTCGGTTCGGCCCGAACCCATCAAACCAGCGAGACCGACAATTTCGCCCTTCTTGACATTGAAATTTACCTTTTTGAGGATTTCCCGGCCAACAGCGGGATCATAGGCGTTCCAATTTTTGACCTCCAGTACGACTTCCCCGGCGCCTTGGGGGCAGATGATGAGCACTTTGATGCCTTTTTTCAGGAGCGATTCGACGTTGGCTTTCTCCCGGGCAGCATCCCCCTGGCTGAAAAGGATCTCGACATCATAGCCCGCCGCTTTGAACGCCTCCTCGAAACGGGCCTTATCCTGGATCCAGCGGGGCTCATCCTGGGTCGGCAGGACGATACCGACAGCCGGGTTGCGTGCGGACAAAGAAGAGCTGGGAGCAGAGGCTACATCACCAGCGCTGTAATAGCCTGAGTCGATCAAAGTGGCCCTGGCATTATTCCGATCGATCGATATCACCGGAGACTGTATGGCCGGGACGCCATAGGCACCGTTATTATAAGTAAACTGTGCAGCTGGCGTCTCATTCTTAAGCAGGGCAACCGCCGTGTCCGCGGCAGTTCGGACAAGGGTACGGACATCCTTGAAAACGGTCATCGACTGCCTGCCATCCAGAATGGCCTGAACCGAATCCTGCTCGGCATCCTGACCTGTGATCACAAAACTCTTGACATCCTGATCTGCAGAGAACGCCTCGGCAATGGAGCGAGACGTAATATCGTTGGGAGCCAGGACAAACACATCGCCTTTGTCTTCCTTGGCAGCAGCTGCCAGATTGGCCTCAGCCATGTTTCTGGCCGTAGGCGCGTCCCAATTGGTTGTGACCTGGCGCATGATTCTGGTGGTCTGCTCTCTGCTGAGCTCGAGCGTGTCTGCATACGTGGCCGCCTGGCTGGAGTTCTTGATCACGAACGTGCCATCGGCAATCTTCGGCTGCAAAACCTCCCAGGCGCCCTGGAAGAAAATAAATGCATTCGGGTCCGTTAACGCTCCCGCATATAAATATAGCGGATTGGCCTTGCCCCTGGCGTGATCAACCAGGTATTGGGCCTGCAGAGTACCAACTGCCTTGCTGTCAAAGGTCACAAAGTAATCTACAGCCTTCGTGTTCGTGATCAACCGGTCGTACGAAATGACCTTGGTGCCTGCAGCCTTTGCTGCCTCAACGGCTGCCGCCGCGGCTTTGAACGGATGACGCTGCCGCTCGGGATAGATGTTATTGATCTCCCGGCCCACCATGTTCTTGATCAGCAAGAATTCTGATACTTCACTTTTATCCAGAGTACAGATGGTCTGGCCATCCCGCAGGACGGTCACCGTGTCAGCGATCTCGATCACCTCCTTCAATTTGTGGGAGATCATGATGCTGGTAACGCCATGCTCTTTCAGGCCGCGCAGCAGGTTAAGGAGGTTGGCGCTGTCATCCTCGTTCAAGGCAGCGGTCGGCTCGTCCAGGATGAGCAGTTTCACATCCTTGCTCAGGGCCTTGGCAATTTCCACCAACTGCTGTTTGCCAACGCCGAGGTTTTTGATTTTTTCGCCCGGGTTGACATTCAGCCTGACCTTGGCAAGCATCTCGTTGGCTTTTTTGATCGTCTCGTTCCAATCCATGACAACGCCTTTACGATTCTCATTCCCCACAAAGATATTTTCGTAAACGGTCAGCTCAGGAAATAGAGCCAGTTCCTGGTAGATGATGGCAATGCCGGCTTTTTCGCTGTCGCGGATCCCGCGGAAGTGCTGCTCCTCTCCGTTGATCAAAATCTGCCCGCTGTAATCGCCATGGGGGTAGACGCCGCTCAACACCTTCATCAGGGTGGATTTCCCGGCTCCGTTTTCACCCACCAGGCAATGAATTTCCCCGGCAGCGACGCTAAAGCTGACATTGCTGAGCGCCTTTACCCCGGGGAATTCCTTGGTGATGTTCTTCATTTCAAGTAAGGGAGTGGCCATAACAGTTCCTTTCGCAAGGAATCAAACACACAAAGTTAAGAATAGTGATGGGTTTCCCCATCACTATTCTTATTGCGATCTAATTGTTTACGGAAGTCCGGTGAAGTCACTGGCGGGCCAGTAGCCGGAGTCAATGACTGCCTGCTTGACGTTGGACTTGTCCACGGTCACGACTGCGGACGGCTTGGCAGGAACATCGATCTTGCCGTTGTTGTAGGTGGTGGTCTTCTCAGGCTCGCCACCGCTCAGGTATGCCAC
>JBLMZU010000244.1:0-4667 GCA_050258995.1 Bacteroidota bacterium | reverse complement strand
GGCCTGGGGCTCGGGCGTGTTCGTAGGCGGCGCCGGTGTGAATGTGGACGCGGGTGTGGATGTGGGTCCGGAGGGGGAAGGAGAAGCGCACGCGGCAAGCCCGAATGCGGTCAAGATCAATATAATCCCAATCATTTTTGTGCGGTGAGGAGACATCGCAACAGATTATATATTAAAAACTGTAGGGCCGGGCTGCTGCCCGACCCTACAGAATTCTTGGGTGGATTTAATAATCCATGCCGCCCATGCCGCCCGGAGGCATGGCAGGAGCCTTTTCCTTCTCAGGCATGTCGGTGATCAACACGTCCGTGGTCAGGATCATGGCAGCAATGGAGGATGCGTTCTCGAGGGCACCGCGAACCACCTTGACGGGGTCGATGATGCCTTCCTGGATCATGTCCACGTACTTGCCCGTGAGCACGTTGTAGCCAATGTTCTTGTTCTTCTTCTCAATAGCTGTGCGGCGGACAGTGTCGATGATCACGGATCCGTCCTGGCCGGCATTGGCAGCCAGCTTGCGGATCGGGGCTTCGAGCGCCTTCTTGATGATGTTGATCCCAACGCGGATCTCTTCGTTATCATCATCGCTGTATTCCTTGGCGAGCTTATCGAGCTTGACGGAGGCGTTGATGAGGGAGATCTCACCACCGGGGACGATGCCTTCCTCAACGGCTGCGCGGGCAGCGGAGAGGGCGTCTTCGACGCGGTGCTTCTTTTCCTTCATCTCGGTCTCGGTTGCGGCACCCACACGGATGATCGCAACGCCGCCGCTCAGCTTGGCAAGACGCTCCTGGAGCTTTTCCTTGTCATAGTCGCTGGTGCTCTTGTCGATCTCGGCCCGGATTTCCTTGATGCGGCCTTCGATATCGCTCTTCTTGCCTTTGCCGCCGACGAGGGTGGTGTTCTCCTTGTCGGAAACGACCTTCTCGGCGCGGCCAAGGTCCTGCAGGGTGGCGGTCTCGAGCTTGCGGCCGGTCTCTTCGGCGATCACGGTGCCGCCGGTCAGGATGGCGATATCCTGGAGCATGGCCTTGCGGCGATCGCCAAAGCCAGGCGCCTTGACGGCAAGCACGTTGAGCATGCCGCGCAGCTTGTTGAGGACCAGGGTGGCGAGAGCTTCACCGTCGATATCCTCGGCAATGATGACCAGATCGCGCTTGCCGATCTGAACCAGTTTCTCAAGAATGGGGACGATGTCCTGGGCCGCGGAGATCTTCTTCTCGTTGATCAGGATGTACGGCTCATTGATGACCGCTTCCATTTTGTCGGTGGCGGTGATGAAATAGGCGGAGAGGTAGCCGCGGTCGAACTGCATGCCTTCGACGAACTCGGTCTCGAACTGCAGGGACTTGGACTCTTCGACGGTAATGACGCCGTCCTTGCCAACCTTGTCCATGACATCGGCGATCAGGCCGCCGATCTCTTCATCAGCGGCGGAGTTGGTCGCAACGGAGGAGATCTCTTCCTTGGTGTCGATCTTGACCGACATCTTGCGGAGCTCTTCCACAACGGTCTCGGTCGCCAGCGAGATGCCATTCTTGAGCAGCATCGGGTTGTAGCCGGCTTCCAGGGCGCGCAGGCCTTCGTTCACGATCGCGTGCGCCAAAACGGTGGACGTGGTCGTGCCGTCACCGGCAATGTCGTTGGTCTTGGACGCAGCTTCCTTGAGCAGCTGGGCGCCCATGTTCTCGAACGGGTCTTCGAGCTCAATTTCCTTGGCGACGGAAACGCCGTCGTGGGTAATGGTGGGGGAGCCAAACTTGCGGTCCACAGCCACATTGCGGCCCTTGGGGCCGAGGGTTGCGCTCACCGCATTGGCGACGGTATTCATACCGTTCTTCAATTTGCGGCGGGCGTCTTCAGAAAAGACAAGTTGTTTTGCAGCCATTTTTATATTCCTCCGGGATTAGCCTTCAACGACGGCCAAAATATCACTTTCGCGCAGGATGAGCAGTTTCTTGCCATCCATCTTTACCTCGGTGCCGGAATACTTCGCATACAGCACCTTGTCTCCCACATTGACTTCCATGGGGATGCGTGCACCATTTTCGTCACGCTCACCCGGGCCAGCCGCCAGGATCTTGCCTTCCTGGGGTTTTTCCTTTGCAGTTTCGGGAAGAATGATACCGCCTGCGGTCATTTCCTCCTGCTCGATCGGTTCTACGATCACGCGTCCGCCAAGGGGCTTCAGCTTTAATTTGCCTGCCATTGTTACGACCTCCTGATTGGATTGTTTGTTGGAATAATCATGAAATTAGCACTCTAATCATCTGAGTGCTAATCGTATGATACTGGAACCACCTGCCTTCGTCAAGAGGACAAATGGAATTCTTATATTTTTCTGATGGATGAATCAGGGCGTGGGCGTTGCAGTTGCCTCTGGCACGGGCGTCGCGGTGTCAGCGGAGGCGGCATCAGGCTGGACGGTGCCGGTCGTTTCAGGCGTGACTTCCAGGCCGGGCAGCGGCGTGCCTGAATCGAGCGAGGCGCAGATCTCCTCGGCGGCCTCCACGATGCTGATGATGGTGCCGCGTCCATCGGCATAGGCATCCGGCCGGGCATCCAGCTCGTCCCGGACCTCCTTCATCACCTGCAGGGCTTCCGGACATTTATTATCCTTCGGGCGACTCAAGGCTGCCAGGACGGAACCGTACGTGTAGTAATAGACGATCGTGTTGGGCTCGAGCGCCAATCCCGTGACATCGACCGGGTCCTCGCCCAGGTCCGGGAAGCAGCGTTCCAGGCCGCGGCCTCTGCACGACTGGTCGCCTGAGCAGCCGCGGATCGCGCAATACAGCGAATCGATCGAGCCTTCATAGTTGCGCGAGCGGAAGTAAATGATCCCGAGCTGCCCATAGATATCTGCATTGTTGGGCTCGTACTTGAGCGCGGTCTGGACGTTTTTCGCCGCAATGAAGAATTCGCCCAGCTGTGAGTACGTGCGGGCAATCGACAGATGCGGTCCCGGATCGTTCACCCCGATCTGCCGGTTGATCTTGACTGCCTTATCGAAATATTCCAGGGACTGTTCATAGACCGGCCTGGCCGCTTCGGGGTTCTGGATCTCACTGGCAAGGCGCCGGTAGTTGGCGCCAATGCGCAGGTACAGGAAGGTCAGGTTCGGCTCGATCTGGATGGCCTTTTCATATTCCGCGATCGCCAGGTTGTATTGCTGCAGGGTTTCCAGCAAATAGGCATTGATGCGGTGGACATCCATGATCTGATCGGACTCCGGGCGCCCAAGCACCTGCTGCATGATCAGCTGGGCCTGGGGCCACTTCTGCTGGTCGATCAGGATCTCGGCGTAATAGGCCAACGCCAGGGTGTTGGTGTTATCCAGCTGCTGGGCGATCAGCGCCTCCTGCTCGGCCTCCTGCAGGAACTTCTGTACTTCCTCGCTGGTGTGGAAGAAGGAGTTGGCATTCCAGTCCAGGACGAAGGCCTTGATGGCATGGGCGGTGCTATCCTCGGATGCCAGCGCGACCGCCTTGTTCGCCGATTCGAGCGCCTCGGTCAGGCGTTCCTTTTTCTCGGGGTTGGTGATCAACAGCGTGGACGAATACGTCTGGATGCGCGCCAGCTCGGCCCAGGTCTTGGCATCGTTCGGATTCTGCCGCAAAGCTTCCTTGTAGGCCTGGATCGCCGCGCCCAGGTTGCCCGCACTGAAGTTGGCATCCCCTTCCTCCAGAAAGGAGGTGATGGATCGCGTGGGGACCGGGGTCGGCTGGAACAAAGGCTTGATATCCCCGCGGCTGACCTGCTGGAGGATCCAGACGGCTCCAAGCAGCATGGTCACATAAACAAACATTCGATAAATATTCGATTGCGGCCGGCGGTTAAAGAGAGGCCGGCGAGGAGGAACGTTCATGGTGTTGCTGTACCTTCAGGTGTGCTGGTTGCTTCGGATGTATCGGTCGCTTGGGGAACGGCGGTTGCTTCCCCGGTTGCGACGGGAGTATCCGTTGGCGGGTTGTCGAGGTTTTCCTGGCAGATCTGGATGATGGAATTCGCTGCTTCCATTACGATATCGTCACTGGGAAATTTGGACTGCAGGGTCTGCGAGATCGGCAGAGCCTTGCCGCACTGGTTAATCCTTGCCAGCGCCAGGCCATAGGTGAAAAAGTACTCGGCAACCCGTGGATCATCGTTCAAAGCCACTGGCTTGATCGGGAAGCCATCCTCGGTCTTGCCTCCTTCGACGGCCAGGGCCAGTTGCTGCACGGCTTCCGCATACTTGAAATTACGATAATACATGACGCCATAGTTGCCACGGTAGCGGGGTTCGGTCGGATCGTCCTTGACCGCGGTTTCGGCATACTGCAGGGCCTTCTCATACTCACCGATCGTTGCATAGGTGCGTGAGATCAGATAGTCCGGCTCGGGATCGCTGGGGTTCAAGGTATTGGCCAGGGTGAATTCCTTGATCGCATCGTCATAGACCTGGACGAAGCGCAGATTGCGTCCCAGCTCCATGTGCAGCATGGCCAGGTAGGGGTTCAACTCGATGGCCGATTTGTAATACTGGATGGCCTCCTCATAATTGGCGGTTGCCTCCAGGATGTATGCTCTTGCACGGCGGGTCTCCAGCAGGTTGGGATCCAGGTTCAGTGCCTTTCTGGATGCCTCCGCTGCCGGGGCTATATTGTCGAACAGCTCGGAGTCGATCA
>JBLMZU010000243.1:0-4857 GCA_050258995.1 Bacteroidota bacterium | reverse complement strand
TGCCCTGCGCGCATTGCGTGCCAATAAGCTGCGCTCCATTCTCACGATGCTGGGGATCGTGATCGGCGTGGCCACGGTCGTGGCCCTGCTTTCCATCGGTAAAGGCGCGACGGCCAGCATTTCCAGCTCCATTCAAAACAGCGGCTCCAATCTGCTGACGGTCTCGCCAGGAAGGGCCCAGTTTGGTCCCGCTGGCGAAGGGGCATCCCGCCAGCAGAGCCACCTGTATTATGCCGACTATGAGCTGCTTCAAAAAATCCTAATGGATAAAGTCACCTCCATTGCGCCGAGCTATCAATCCGCCTATGTTGTCAAATCTGGCGATCAAAGTATCAATGTGGGCGTGACGGGTGTGACGCAGGACTACCAGACGGTACGCTCGTACCAGGTCGCGGATGGCCGCTTCATCACGGATGGAGATAATAAATCACAGGCCCTGGTGGCAGTGCTGGGATCGCAGACCGCCACGGACTTATTCGGCAGCCTGTCGCCGGTCGGAAAGACCATCGCGATCAACGGCATTAAATTCGAAGTGGTTGGCGTACTCGTATCCAAGGGGTCCTCTGGATTTGCCTCGGCCGACGATGCCATCTTTATCCCGCTCGATACCGGTTATGACAAATTGTACGGCTCGAATGCCAATTACAACGGGAAAAAGACGCTCAATAATATTATCGTTTCGGTAAAGACCACCAACCTGATGGATACTGTCTCGGCAGAGATCCAGTTTTTACTGCGGCGTTCCCATAACCTGGCAGCCTCCGACCAGCCTGATTTCAATGTGCTCAATCAAACCGACCTATTGAACACCTTAAGCTCTGTGACCCGCACCCTGACGATCTTCCTGGGCGCCATTGCCGGGATCTCGCTGCTCGTGGGCGGGATCGGAATCATGAACATCATGCTGGTCTCGGTCACGGAGAGGACACGCGAAATCGGTTTGCGGAAGGCAGTCGGTGCCACCCGCAATCAGATCCTGGTCCAGTTCCTGATCGAAACCGTGACATTGAGTCTGCTGGGCGGCATCATCGGAATATTGCTGGGTGTTGGGATTGCCAGTGTGTTTTCAGCAACAGGCTTGATCAGCTCGGTCGTTACGGCCAATTCGATCCTGCTGGCATTCATCTTTGCCTTGATGATCGGTGTGTTCTTTGGGCTGTACCCTGCATTCCGCGCTGCAAACCTGCATCCGATGGAAGCGCTGCGGTATGAGTAATTTTCACCACGAGGGGTCATAGCGTTACACAAAGAAAATCTTTGTGGCCCCTCGCGGAACAGACCCCGTTTCCATGGGGTTGTGGTAAAAAGAAATATGGCCAAGAAAATCCTGCTCGTTGATGATGAGCCTGAGATCCTGGAAATCTGCCGGGATTACCTCAAAGCCTCCGGTTACGATGTCGCCACGGCCAAAGACGGCGCGCAGGGATTATCGTCGGCGCGGCGCGAGCGGCCGGACCTGATCGTCCTGGATTTGATGATGCCTGAAATGGATGGTCTGGATGTTTGCCGGGCGATCCGGCGCGAAAGCAATGTGCCGATCATCATGCTGACGGCGCGCGTCGAAGAGACAGACAAGCTCATCGGCCTCGAACTGGGGGCGGACGATTACATGACCAAACCGTTCAGCCCACGCGAGCTGGTGGCACGCGTCAAGGTCGTGCTGCGGCGTGTCAGCGGCGACTCCACAGCTGAAGTCATCCGGGTGGCGAACGTTTCATTGGACCGGGCCCATTACGAGGTCCAGATCGAAACGCGGATCGTTCCGCTCACACCCACCGAATTCGAGATCATGGCCACCCTGATGAGCCAGCCGGGCCGCATTTTTTCCCACCACCAACTGCTTAATGCTGCCCATGGTGTTGCCTTCGAAAGCTATGAGCGCGCCATCGATTCCCACATCCGCAACCTGCGCCATAAGCTCGAGCCGGATGATCTGATCGTTACCGTACACGGCGTTGGCTACAAATTCCAACCTGCGCCAGGTCGAAGCATCGAGGCCTGAGATGCAGTCGACCGTTGGTGACATCCGCAGACGTTTGTTGTTTTTACTGCTGCGCGCGTTTGCGATCGTTCTTTTTCTTTCCTTTCTATTCTTTACATTGATCCTGGGGTATTTTTTTACTTCCTCCGCCACACCGGTTCCGTTTCCGTTTGGCAGCACGCTCGAGGGATATTATCTGGCAAAGGGGAACTGGGACGGGGTCGAATCAGTGTTTGATTCGATCCGGGGATTTGATTCAAGACGCGTCCTGTTGGTGGATGCCGACCACCGTATCGTTCTGGATCGGCGGCCAAATTCCACTTTGCCTGTGGGGTCAGTGTTCCTGCCACAGCCAAATGATAGAGTCCTCAATCTTACCGTCCGTGGCAAACTGGTTGGATACCTGGTGTTCACACCCTTTACGTTTTCCCAGCGGTTTGGTTTTGCGCGCGCGCTTCTTTTCCCGATCGGGATCATTTCCTTTATCCTCGCACTGTTCCTTGTGATCGTCGCCGCTCTCCTGTTTCGGCGGTTTGTCAACCCGCTCGCCGATGTGATCTACGCCGCACGCAGCGTGGCATCGGGAAAATTGGACACACGCATTCCCACCACAGGACCACAGGATCTGCGGAGCCTGTCTGAGAGTTTCAATGAAATGGCGGCTTCGCTCGAGCGCAGCGATCGTGAGCGCCGCGATATGCTGGCCGATATCGCCCACGAGCTGCGTACACCGCTCTCCATCATCCGGGGGAGACTGGAGGGGATTGTCGACGGCATCTATCCCGAGAATGGCCCGCAGGTCTCCATGGCCCTGGAGCAAACCTATACCATGCAGCGCCTCGTGGATGACTTGCGCCTGTTGACCCTGGTGGAAACCCGCCAGCTCCCCTTTGACAAACGGGAGGTGAATGTCGGCAGTGTGATCAACCGCGTGATCGACATGTTCTCTGCGGAAGCAAGGGAGAAAAATATTTCCGTATCCTTCCCTGAAAAAAGCGGGGAGCTGACTGCTTTGCTCGATCCACAGCGTTTTGAACAGGTCATTGGCAATGTGTTGGGCAACGCGGTTCGTTATGTCCCGGAGGGAGGCAGGATTTGGGTCACGGCAAAGCAGGTGGACGAAGGGGTGTGCATCACGGTTAATGACAACGGTCCGGGGATCCTGGAGGAGGATCTGCCATTTATCTTTGACCGTTTCTGGCGCAAGGACAAATCCCGTTCCCGAATCTCCGGGGGAACCGGACTGGGCCTCGCTATTTCCAAACAGCTTGTCGAAGCACAGGGTGGTACGATTGCTGCTTTAAATTTACCAGAGGGCGGGTTGCAGGTTGTGATCGAATTAAAAAATAAACCCGTCTCGTAAGAGGCGGGTCTGTGATTAAAAGCTGCTATTACACTGTTCTGCTATGGCATTGGCGGATTGGCATTGTGCACCAATTCGAGTGCCATATCCGGGAACCAGACTCCGGCAGCCGGGTCGATGATCCCCCGTTCAGGATCCACTGTACCGGTGGAATCGGTGCCGCGGGTGCACTGACCGTCCGACTCACCGGGGAGCTTGACCCATAAGTAGGCATCCACAAGTGTCACGCCTGTATGGGCAGTTGGCCGGTAGCCCAGTCCGCGGTCCGGTGGGTTGCACCAGTCCTGCGCGTCGGGATAATTTGTTGCAGGCAGCCAGGGACCCTGTCCATTGCGGCTGGTGTCAATCACAAAATGGGTGGTCGGCTGGACGCCTCCGAGGATCATATCGTAGCGGGAGTCGATGCCAACGGTATTCCAGGACAGGTCAGCATGATTTCCACTATAAGGCTCATTGCGCCACTCCTGGTAACGATCCATGCCAGCGCCATCCCAGCCTGTGGCCGGACCACCGTTCCAATACTGGTTCCCACAGCTTCCATAATTACCTGGATCGACCATGGTAACGTAGGTGATGCATTTTGAGACCCAGCTTCCGTAAGCAATGGAGTTGGATGTGAACTGGTAGTTCGATACATTCAAATAGAAGCCATCCGCACGTTGAACACCGGCAGTGATGAGGCGCTTGGCATTATCCGCCACGTTCAGCCAGGAGCTGTGCGTGCCATCCAGATAGACACTCACATTTGCCAGTGCCTTAAATGCATCCACTGCATAGTTCAGCATGAGGAAACGATCGGACGCAGCGGTTGCTGGATCGGCTTCTCCGGGCTGGCACCAATCCTGTCCGCCATCGATATTCGTGTACCAGGGGATGATCCCGAGACTATCCGGCTCGAGGATCACAACTGCTTTTTTGTTGCTGATGCCAGCAGCAAAGCCGTCGATCCAGGCCTCGTATTCCGCTACACTAGTGGCGCCGCCCGCACTGTATTGAGCGCAGTCACGGAATGGAATGTTGTAGGCAACCAGCACAGGGACTGTTCCCTTGGCGGCCGCGCGCTCGACAGTGTTGCGCACATCCTGCATGACGGTCTTGGGCGTGCCCTTGGTGAACCAGACGGCCTGCGGGGTTTGTACCAGTTGTTTGATCAGGTTGGCATCCGCTTTATTCCCACTGGACGTCAGGTCTGCGATCTGTTCGGTCGCGCCTTTATTGACCTTGGGAACATAGAACTTTGTCCCGGGATCCAGGGCAGCCTGCGATTTGGCAGAGGCACCCGATGCAATAAATGCTGCCATCAGGGCCCCAATCACTAGCAGGTAGATCAGCTTTTTCGTCATTTTTTCTCCTTTTTTTGTTGAAGCAAAATTTTTGACTTACGCTGTCGTATTTTGATGTGTAATCAACTCCCAGATACCATTTTAATTCTTTTCCTCACAACATGCACTTATTTTGTAACATCTTGTTGTTTACAGGAACTTTTCCCCTAATTTCGCTGTGAGGTTTATGT
>JBLMZU010000242.1:0-8537 GCA_050258995.1 Bacteroidota bacterium | reverse complement strand
CTTCTACGAGATTTCCAAGCAATAAGCCGGTTCGTTAACTTCTTTGTTGGGGGAGTCCTTTACGGACTCCCCCAACATTATGAGTTTTTCGATGGGCAGTAAAGCAAGTTGCCGAACACTTTAGTGCCGATCGAAAAACCGGAAAATTGAGGTAATTCCCATGGTTACTTATATTATCCGCCGTCTTCTGTTGGTACCTGTTTTGCTCGTAGGCGTCACGCTGTTGATCTTCGCCATGCTTCAGTTCATTTCGCCGGTGGAGCGGACGGCACTCTATGTGCGTGATATCCCCAAGAACGATAATCAAATCGCCGGGGTCATCAAAAAGTATGGCTTTGACAAGCCGATGTATGTGCAGTACTGGCGCTGGATGGTTGGGACTGTAGATTCGACCTCCGGCAAACGGGTTGGTGGCATTCTGTTTGGTGATTTTGGTTACTCGCGTACCGCTTCCGAGCCGGTTGCCGAGCTGATCAAGGATCGTTTCCCCAATACCCTCGATCTCACGATCTGGGCGATCGCCCCGGTCATCCTTGTGGGCATCTGGATGGGCGTTCAGGCAGCTGTCCATCACAATGGGTTCATCGATCAATCTGCGCGTATGTTCAGTATTGTTGGGACATCCTTCCCAACTTTTGTGTTCGGCCTGCTGCTGCTGATGTTGTTTTACGCGACCCTGCAGTGGCTGGAACCGGGGCGCATTTCTGACGAATACGCGCGGGTGGTGGCACTGCCCACCTTCAAGCACTATACCACCCTGCTTTCCTTTGACTCCCTTCTCAACGGCCGCATCGACATCTTCTGGGATGTGATCAAGCATATGCTCATGCCCATCCTGACGTTGTCCTACATCAGCTGGGCGACCTTCCTGCGGGTCACGCGTGGCTCCATGCTGGAGACGCTGCGCACAGAGTATGTGACCACTGCCCGGGCGAAAGGTCTGCCTGAGCGGGACGTGGTCAACAAGCATGCCCGTCCGAATGCCATGCTTCCGGTAGTCACACTGGCGGGATTTCAGATCGTTGCTCTGCTGGGCGGTGTGGTGATCACCGAGACGGTGTTCAATTATCCAGGCATTGGATCTGCAGCAGCTCGTGCAGCGGTCAACCTGGATGTTGTGACTACGCTCGGGTTTGCGTTGTTCAACGGTTTTATCCTGATCGTTGCCAACCTGGCTGTGGATATCATCTACGCTTTTGTAGATCCACGCGTTCGCCTTTCATAAGGTAAAGAGGACGTATGACACAAACTACCATCCCAAGTGGAGATAACAGCCTTCTTCCCTCCACACAAATGCGCCAGGTTGGCCGCTTGGAGCGGATCATTGGTCCGGAAAACTATCGGATCCTGACCGGGCTCTTCAAAACCACTGCCTCCATTATTGGCTTCACTCTGATCGTGGTCTTCATTCTGATCGCCATATTTGCTCCCGTCCTGGCCCCTCCCAAGGCAACGGGGGATCCCTTCCAGATCCCGCGTGACGGCTTTAGCCCGGATCCGAAGCCACCCATGACGGAATGGAAACGCAATGCACCGCCTGTTGTGCCTGGCTGGTACAAGCTCATTACTGGCAGGGATACATGGGTCCATCTATTTGGCACGGCAGCCGGTCAGTATGACATTTACTATGGCATGATCTGGGGTACCCGCACGGCCTTTAAGACAGGTCTCGTGGTTGTGTTTGTCACCTTGATGATTGGTGTCATTGTGGGGTCTGTGGCAGCGTACTATGGCGGTGGGGTGGATAACGTCATCATGCGGGTCGTGGATATTTTCCTGATCCTGCCGTACATCATGGCAGCCCTCATTCTGGCGGCCATATTGACGCCAAAAATTGGAAAAAGCCTGATTCCCACGATGACGGCCCTGATCGCCTTTGGCTGGATGGGATACTCGCGTATTGTGCGTGGAGATATCCTTTCGGTGAAGGAGCGCGATTATGTCATGGCGGCCAGGGTCATTGGCGTCAAGAACTACCGCATCCTGTTCCGCCATATCCTTCCGAATGCGATCTTCCCCACGATGGTGCTCGCCTCCCTGGCCATCGGTGATGTGGTGCTTTCCTTTGCGGCCCTTTCCTTCCTGGGGATCGGTACGGAGATCGGTTACGCCGACTGGGGCCAGATCCTCTCCTTTGCGAGAAACTACATCACCAGCTTGAACACTTATTGGTATATCCTCGTCTTTCCCGGCGTGATTCTCGTCCTGTTCGTGCTGGGATGGAACCTGCTCGGCGATGCACTGCGTGATGTGCTTGACCCGCGCTTGCGAGGAAAAGTTTAGTACTTGTGTATAAGCGAAAACTATTACAATTCACCTTTCTATCTTGTGGAATAGCCCTGCTCCTTGCAGGGCTATTCTTCCAACTGGGTTCATCCAGCGCGGTTGCCCTGCAGGCCACGCCTGCCCCGACGAACGACCGGCTGGCTGAGCCAACGCTCCCCGCCGCGCCGTCACAGGCGGACTATGGCGCCCAGGTTTACTGGCTGAATTGCTCGCCATGCCATGGTGACAAGGCCCAGGGCCTCACCGATGAGTTCCGCCAGCAATATCCGCCTGAAGATCAGAACTGCTGGACCTCCCATTGTCATGGCAAGGTCACATATGAAAACGGATTTACGATCCCAAAGGTGGTGCCAGCGCTGGTGGGTCCGGGCGCGCTTGCAAAGTTCCCCACTGCGGCAAACCTGTATGGGTTTATCCATGCGGCCATGCCGTTCCAGAAACCCAATTCCCTGACCGACGAGGAATATTATAAGATCACGGCTTTTCTCCTCCGTCAGAACGGGTTGATCGATGCGCAGACGGACGTCGGCGCATCGAATGCCGCCCAGATTATTGTCAGCCGTGCAACACCTACGCCGCCAGCGCCCCAGCCGTCCCAGGTCCGGGATGGAGGCGGAATATGGGGGTGGTTGATCCTCATCGGTGCCGTGGTCGCGTCTCTGGTGATCCTCTTTATCCTCAAAAAATCCAGAAATACGACTACAATCTAGAGGGAGGTTGCATGAAAACATACTTAGCTAAACTCTTTGCCCTTCTTTTAATTCTTACTTTGATGATTCCCGCCTGTACACCCCAGGTGACGGCACCAGCGCCGGTCCTGCTGGAGGAAACGGCAACTGTGGCGCCTCCTGTGACAATCACCTCGACCCCGGCCTTGCGGTCGCTCAAGATCTGCCTGGGGGAGGAACCCACCACCCTTTATCCGTATGGCAGCCTGACCCCCTCGGCCCGCAGTGTTTTGGCCGCCGTTTATGATGGTCCGATGGATGTGCGAAACTATACCTATGAACCGGTGATCTTGGAAAAGATTCCCAGCCTAGCGGACGGGGATGCTCAGGTCAGCCCGGTCACTGTCAAGGCAGGTGACAAGGTTGTCGATGCAAGCGGAAATGTTGTGACTTTAGCGAACGGGGTAAGGGTTCGCCCGAGCACCTGCCGGGCGGATGATTGTGCGGTTAGTTATAACGGATCCAGCAACATCCAGATGGACCAGATGGTCGCCACATTCACGCTGCTGAAGAATCTCATGTGGTCCGATGGAAAGCCACTGACCTCGGCTGACTCGATCTATTCCTATCAGCTTGCTTCGGATGCGGCGACGCCTGTCTCGAAATATGTCATCGACCGGACCGCCTCTTATGAGGCAGCCGACGACCAGACGGTCCAGTGGTGGGGGCTCCCTGGCTATATCGACCCCGACTATTACACCAACTTTTGGATGCCCCTGCCGCAGCATGCCTGGTCTGAGCTTAATGCAACCGATCTATTGAAAAATGAGGTGTCCTCCCGCCTGCCAGTGGGCTGGGGGCCGTATATCATCGACAAGTGGGAGCCGGGAAAGTCCATTCACCTGGTCAAGAATCTGAACTACTTCCTGGCCGCCAGCGGACTGCCAAAGTTCGATGAGTTGACGTTCCTGTTCCAGCCCGATGCCGATGCGGCCATCACCGACCTGATGAATGGGACATGTGATGTGCTCGACCCGTCTGTTGGCCTGGATGGACAGGTGGGACTGCTGCAGCAGATGAGCAGGGAGGGGCAGGCAGACCTGCAGAGCGCAGCCACGATGACCATGGAATGGCTGGGCTTTGGAATTGTCCCTGCCTCCTATGACAATGGATACGTTGTTAAGAACAATGAAGACCGGCCCGATATCTTTGGAGACAAGCGCACGCGGCAGGCAATTGCCCTATGCCTGGATCGCCAGAAGGTGGTGGATACCGTTCTCTATGGGTTATCTCCGGTGCCGGACAGCTATCTCCCCGCGGATCACCCGCTCCATAACGGTAACGTGCAGACGTACACCTACAACCCAACCACCGGCCAGAAGATCCTGGAGGATGTGGGCTGGGAGGACACCGATGGAGATCCGTCCACGCCGCGGCAATCCTTAAAGGTGACGAATGTCCCGGACGGCACGCCGCTGGTTCTGAAGTATTACACCAGCTCTGCGACGCAGCGTGTCCAGGTGGCAGATATCCTGATCCGCTCCCTTACCGAATGCGGCATCGGCGTGGATCCCTATTTCCAGGATGCGGCCCAATTCTATGCCCAGGGACCAGCTGGTCCGTTATTCGGGCGCCAGTTTGACCTGGCTGAATATTCGATCGGGGTGAACAGTCTCGAGCCTCAATGCAGCTGGTTCACCACATCCCAGATTCCCGCCGCAAAGAACCAATGGGTTGGCACAAACGTGACTGGCTACTCCAACCCGTCGTTTGACAGTGCCTGTGCCAAGGGAAGTCAATCCCTGTCCTCCGATCCGGAGCATAACTACCACCAGGAGGCGCAGGCAATTTTCGCGACCGACCTGCCATCCATTCCCCTGTACCAGCGAGTCAAGGTGGCTGCAACCCGGCCGGATTTTTGCGGCTTCACGCTCGATCCATCCTCGCCCTCCGCGCTGGAAACCATCGAAACCTTCGATTATGGGAATTCGTGTAAAACGTCACTGACCGGTACCATTACCACGCCAACCCAATCGTCTACACTCGTACCGACATTTACACCAACACCGTAGAACTGTTTTATAGTGGTTTTCTGTACTGTAAATCATGATATGCACATTCTTTGCTATAATGCCTGCATTCCGTACTTGGGAGTCCATATAAATGACGAACAGTAAACCTTTGTTGGAAGTCAAGAACCTTAAAACATACTTCTACACAGAAGACGGTGTGGTGCGAGCGGTGGATGGGGTCAGTTTCGAAGTTTACCCGGGCGAGGTGCTGGGGCTGGTCGGCGAGTCGGGGTGCGGCAAGAGCGTTACATCGCTGTCGATCATGCGCCTCATCTCAAAACCGGGGCGGATCGACCAGGGCGAAATCCTGCTGGATGGTGAGAACCTGCTGACCATGCCGGAAGACGAAATGATGAAGGTGCGCGGCAACCGCATCTCGATGATCTTCCAGCAGCCGCAGACGGCCTTGAACCCGGTATTTAAAGTTGGCGATCAGCTGGCGGAAGTGCTGAACGTCCACCAGGACCTGGGCAAGGATGCAGGTTGGAACCGAGCCGTTGCCCTGCTCAAGATGGTCGGCGCCCCCGATCCGGAGCGGCGTGCGGAAGCGTATCCGCATGAGCTGTCGGGCGGGATGGCCCAGCGCGTCATGATCGCGATGGCCCTGGCCTGCGTCCCTGAGCTGCTGATCGCAGACGAGCCGACCACGGCCCTGGATGTGACCATCCAGGCGCAGATCCTGGACCTGATGCGCGACCTGCGCCGGGAGATGGGTACGTCGGTTATTTTGATCACACACGACCTGGGCGTGGTGGCCGAGATGGCCGAGCGCGTGGCTGTCATGTATGCCGGTGAGATCGTGGAGCAGACGGATGTTTACTCGCTCTTCGACCAGCCGCTCCATCCCTATACCCAGGGACTGATCGGCTCCATCCCGGTGCTCGGCCAGATCAAGGAGCGCCTGGACGTCATCCCCGGCTCGGTGCCCAATCTTGTCAACCTGCCGAAAGGTTGTCGCTTTGCCCCGCGCTGCCAGGCGCGGTTTAAATATGGTCTGACCATTTGCACTGAGGTCAAGCCGGATCTCGAGGAAGTGAGACCCGGACATCTGGTGCGTTGCTGGTTATATGAAAGCGCGGAGGGACATGTGCCCCCGCTTAAAGCTGGCTAGGAGAGTCCTACTATGGAGACTGTAACCATGCAAAATGCACCTGCTTCGATGGAAAAATCAGAAGATGCCCTGGTGGAGGTCCAGCACCTGGTGAAATATTTTCCGGTACGTGCCGGACTGTTGCAGCGTGTTGTCAACCAGGTCAAGGCAGTGGACGACGTCAGCTTTTTTGTCAAGAAAGGCGAGACCCTCGGGCTCGTGGGCGAGTCGGGATGCGGGAAGACCACGGTTGGCCGCACCATGATCCGCCTGATCGAGCCGACCGGCGGCTCCGTCCGGTTCGATAACAAGGATGTCTTCTCCCTCAAGCCGAAGGAACTGAAGGTGGTGCGTCGCGATATGCAGATCATCTTCCAGGATCCGTATGCATCGCTCGACCCGCGCGTGCCCATCGGTGAATCTGTGATGGAGGGATTGCACATCCATCATATCGGCACCAAAAAGGAACGGATCGACATCATGCTCGAGACGCTCAAAAAGGTGGGACTTGAAGACTATCATGCCCGGCGTTATCCCCATGAATTCTCCGGCGGCCAGCGCCAGCGCATCGGGATCGCGCGTGCCCTGGCCTTGCGTCCGCGTTTCATCATCTGCGATGAACCTGTCTCGGCACTGGATGTTTCGATCCAGTCGCAGGTTTTGAACATTCTGAAGGATCTGCAGACTGAGTTTGGACTCACCTATCTGTTCATTGCCCACAACCTTTCCGTGGTGGAGCACGTCTCCGACCGTGTGGCGGTCATGTACCTGGGCAAGATGGTCGAGCTGGCGGCGCGCGAGGAAATGTATCGCAAGCCGCTGCATCCCTATACCCTGGCGCTCATGTCCGCCATCCCGATCCCGAACCCGCGCCTGAAGAGAGAGCGCACGATCCTGAAGGGCGATGTCCCCAGCCCGCTGAACCCGCCCAAGGGCTGTCGCTTCCACCCGCGATGCCCGGTGGCCATGGAGATCTGCTCCCAGCAGGAACCCCAGTTCAAGGAACTTCTTCCGGACCATTGGGTCGCTTGCTGGGTTGCCGAGAAAAATGTATAACTGACCCAGAAAATTTATCCGACAAGTCATGACCACGCCCTGCATCCTTATTGTTGACGATCAGCGCGACATCGTCCGGTTGCTTCATTCATCGCTGCAAACCCTCGGTCACGAGCTCGAGCTTGTGGACGCGCCCTCCGGCGAGGAGGCCATGCTCGTGGCATCCCATCGCAAGGTCAATTTATTGATTGCTGATTATCTTCTGCCCGGGATCTCGGGTGTGGAGTTAATGCGCAAGATCAAGGTCCGCAACCCTGAGCTGAAGACCATCTTTATCTCAGGATACAATGAGCGCAAAGCCCGCGATGAAATGCTCCAGGCGGGCGGGGTTGCGATTTTTGACAAGCCCATTCCGATGGCGGATTTTCTCGATGCGGTGGAGCGCAGCCTCGGTCTGGTGCGGACGATCTTCCCCCCCGAATCGAGCCTGGAGACCGATGAGCATCGCCAGAACATCTCTGAATTACTGGCGGGTTTTCGCCAGAAGATCAAGGCCGATGCCGTCTTCCTGATCAGCGATCGCGGTCGGGTCCTGGCGCGGGCGGGGGACCTGTACGATAGCAGCATGGAGGTTTCCCTGCTCTCCTCGCTGATGGCGATATACAGCGCCGGGCTCAAAGTGTCGCGCTTTATTCACCAGGACCACCCGGATAATTTTCACGTTTTCCGGGGCGGCGATCATGACCTGATCCTGATTCCGGTGGATGTCTCGCACGCCCTGCTGTTGGCGGGCAGCGAACTTGCCAGTGCCAGCCGCATGATGAGAACCGTCGAAGGCATGCTTTTCGTGCGCGGCGACGTCGAGAATGTCCTGCAATCGCTTGGCGTGTCACCGGCGGCTCCGGCCGCCGAAGAGGAAATGATCATACCCGAAGAAATACCACTCTCGGATACGCGCGAAGCCGAGGTGGACCTGGATGCCCTGTTCGCCAATGCCAATAAGAATGTCAAGGTGAAGGATGTGGACGCCTTCTGGGATGAGGCGGTCGAAAAGTCCAAGAATCTTCCCACCAATCCGGATGTAATCACCTTCGACCAGGCCCGCAAGCTGGGGCTGGACCCGGGCAAGGCCTCGCCCATCAAACCCACCGGCCCTCTGAAAGGGCTGACCGGGCTGCTTAAAAAGAAGTGACATTCATTGTCCATCCCCAGTCGCTGTGATACAATTCGTCCGTTCTGGGGCGTGGTGCAAGGGCAGCACACCAGCCTTTGGAGCTGTGGATCTTGGTTCGAATCCAGGCGCCCCAGCCATTAACCCGCTCACGCGGGGCTTATTTTCTACGGACGTTGCATACCTGCCCAAAATGTATGCGGCCCTTGTAAATAGGATTTTGCGACAGGCAGCCCCGCCGCATGAATCCTATT
>JBLMZU010000241.1:0-3809 GCA_050258995.1 Bacteroidota bacterium | reverse complement strand
GGCGAGAACGTCCGGCTGGTCGATGCGATAGGCATAGTCCGTACCGCGGCAAAGTGAATTCAATCCGAAAGACGTAACGCCAACGATCAGGTTGGAACTGGTCGGGCCATAGAACATCGGGCCGCCGGAGTCACCGTTGCAGGTGCCACCCTTCCCGGAACCGTTCCCCTGGGTCTCGAGATTGTAGCCGTCGGTAAAGGCACTTCTCAGGTTCACCAGTGTCGATTCCGCCATCAGGCGCTCACGGAAGGAAAGATTCGGCTTTCCAGACTGGGGCTGATTCTTGTAGCTGAGACCATAGCCGCTGGCCGTAAAGACGACACTCTTTGTTCCCCGGGCGGTCGCCAGCTGATCAAGATAGTTCGGTGTTGGAAGCTGTCCGTATTCGGGGAGGCTGATCGGTACGTCCAGGATGACCAGGCCCACATCATGGGTATTCGGGAGGGTCAGCGACCCCGTGAAGCCAAAATTATCGAGAGTACTGGCATGTGCGCAAGTCACACCCTCTGTTCCAGTTGCACAATATTCCGGATAACCGGAAACGGGGTCATATCCCAGGGCCGGATCGTAATTCGCGCCCGCATCCTGCTGGAAATAGACCCGGGCCGAAACAGCACCGCTGACCGTATCAGCACAATGCCCCGCCGTCAGGAGGACGGTGGGGCTGATCAGCGAGCCGCTGCAGCGCCAGATGAATTGGCCGCCGGCATCGTAGAAGACGACCAGGCCTACAAATGGGTGCTCGTTGTCCTTCACATAATCCCCTGTGATCGCATAGGCCGGGCTGACGACCAGGGCCAGTACAACGAGTACTGAAAATACGACAAAAATCGTTTTCTTCTGCATTGTATGATTCTCCTCTGTGTATCGTGAATTCGTTCAAATTCGATTGCAGGCACAGCTTCCCAAGTCACCTCCTTTGCCTCCTTCAAAAAGGAATCCTTTATGAGCCCAATCTGTCACCGCCCTGTAATATCAGGACGAGCATTTTTTTGAAGAGTTACAACAGGATTGCAGGATTTCCCAAAACAACAGAACCACTCTTAAAAATAATTCCCGCAGGGGTGACCTGCGGGAATTTTGTATCATTTTTACAGGAAACGACTTACTTGGGCGCCACCGTCACCTGCATGAAGGTGTTCTGGGCAGAGACACTGTTCACACGGATCGTAACACCGAAGCCGGGCAGGGGCACGCTCGACCAGCCAAAGTTGCCAATGGCGGGATTGGGCGAGACCCAATAGCTCTGGGTGTCATCGAAGAGGGGGTTGGCCTTCAGACCACCGTAGCACTGAGAGACCGTGCTGCTCGTGTGCAGGCAGATCTTGTCGGTCTTATCCAGGCCAAAGGTCGCGTCGTAAGATTGAATACGCGGTCTCCAGACCTTGCCATTATCCGGGCGGAGCAGCAGGTCGGGATGCGCATCTACGGGCAGGTATAAACCGCCACAACGACCGCTGGCGCAGTTATCGCCGACATTGTTGTCTGCAAAGGATGTGTCATAGTACCAGACCAGCAGACCATCCTGGTAGGGGTAATGCTCGACCCAATCCGGTGCTGTGTCGGGGAAGCCGAAGTTGTAGGGCCCGGTCTTTAAGCCATTGTCATAGCCCTGATAGGTGCGGAACTCGGCAAAGTAGGCATTGAAGAACGACTTGACGGTAGACCCGGTCGTGCGGCTGAAGCCAGCATAGGTCCAGCCAGCATCGGTCTCGGCGCCGTCGGTCGGCTGGCCGGTGATGGCTATATCGTCCACCGAGAAGCCATCGCCCGCCACCGCGCCATCGGTCCAGTAGCGGAAGCGCAGCTGGATGGTCTGGCCGGCGTAGGGAGTCAGGTCGGCTGTGACAGGCACCCAGACGGGTGTCCCGAGCTGATCGCACACCTTGGGCGACCCGGATGTACCGGTAATGCCATTGCCGAAGTTCTGACCGTTCTCGTTGTCGTTGGTCGAAGCCGAAGTCGGGATGGAATGGAACGTGGCGCCGCCATCGGTGGAGACTTCCACGTAGGCATAGTCCCAACAGGTCTCGATCTGATAGCGGGCCTGCATGGACAGCGTTACTGTTCCGGCTGGCAGCGTAACCGCCCGCGTCATGTTGTGATCCAGGTCGTTGCCAGCACCGGAGTGGTAGAAGTAGCTTCCGGCATACGGGGCCCCGATGGAGAAGGTGACGTCCTTATCAGGCAGCAGGACAACGAGCTGTTGGGCCTGCTTGGTATTTGCATTCGCCGGACCGAGCTTGACAGAAACCTTTTGACCGGCGGAGGCCAGCTGATAATTGGACCAGCCCAGGAAGATCTTTTCATAGGCGCTCATGGGGATCGGCTTGGAGCCGATGCCATCCTCAGGCTTGCCGGTGCTGCCGTAGGAGCCGCTGGAATACAGGGTCCAGAAGCCGGTCGAGTTCTCTGCACCGCCGGTGTTGCCGGAGGTGTCGTACAGGTCGGGCAGGCCGAGGTCATGACCGAATTCGTGTGAGAACACACCCACGCCGCCGTCTTCAGGCTCGACCGTATAATCGCCGACCCAGTAGTTGGTATTGCCGATCCGGGTTCCACCCAGGCCATGAGGACCTGCGCCATCCGGGCCATTGGCACTGTACCAGGCATACCAGCGATGGCTCCAGATCGCATTACTACCCTGTGCCCCGCCGCCCGTCTCTTCACCGGAGCCGGCATGAATGGCCTGGAAATGATCGATGTAGCCATCGGGCTCGTTGAAATTGCCATTACCATTGTAGTCATAACGATCCCAGACATCGTACTGCGCCAGGTAGGCGTTCAGATCGGCATCGCTTTTGCCGGCAGCAATCTGGGCGTTGTACCAGGCGTCAGTCGAGTCGTTGACGAAGCGCCAGACCGTCGAACAGACAATGCTGCCGCACAGATTCGTTCCATAGCGGGCTTCATTGAATGGTACTTTTACCCAATCGGTCACATCGCCGTTCACGGTGTAACGGTTCGAGGATTGCTCGATGTAGAAATTACGCATCGAAACTGCGCCCGGTGCCTGCGAGAAGAGCAAATTCTGGTAGTAGGCCTGCGTGAAATCAGGCGACCAGATGGAAGTATTATCGACGCTTCGGTCTGGAGCAGGGATTTGGTTGCGTAGTGGACCTGCAGTGCCGCCGGTTACAGGGTTAATCGCTTCACCAAATTCGGCAAGAACACTCCAAATCTTATCCTCTCCCTCACGGGAAAGTTCCACATATTGACCTTTGGCAACCTGATGAACTTTTTCAGGCGCATTGCCATGCAATTTGGCATCCAGTCCCTTTGCCATGAGCATGGCCTGGTTCTCCCCCAGGGGATGCTGACCATTATCGCTATTGGTGCCGATCGATTCATCTTGCGGAAGACCGGCACTGCTGGGCGCCGCCCCCGCGGCAGGCACCATGGCAACAACCATCAATAGAACAACCAACAACGTGCTAAACCACTTTGCTTTCATAAACTACATTCTCCTCTGATAGTTTTGAATGGATAACGGGCACGTACATGCAATGGGATTTTCGGAACAACTACCTCCTTTTGATATAAAAAAACCAATGGGATTAAAAGACCGGCGGTCTGACGATCCTGCCTGGCGGGCGGGACCCGGGACTTTGCGCCCCCACCTTACGATGGGTTTACCTTTACGCAGGTAAAAACTGCATAAACTTGACTTTATAGGTTAATATTATATTAATAGTCAAGAAAAATCAATGCTAACTGTAACCTTTTCGTTTACATACAGAAACGGTTCGTTATACAACTTAGAGTGAGACTTGATACATCATCCCCTTAAAAGCAAAGACAGCCTGTCT
>JBLMZU010000240.1:0-10088 GCA_050258995.1 Bacteroidota bacterium | reverse complement strand
TCAAGAGCAGAAGGACCAGGATCGGCAGTGTGGCTGCCAGGGAGAGGGTATACCTTAACTTCAATGCAGCTTTGATCAATGGAATAAGAAGCATGAAAAGGTGGAATGTCATGGCAACCGTCATCGCATAAATGGCAGGTTCGACCGGCGCAGCAGTTTTCCTTCTTAAAAAGGCGACGACAGCCAGCCCGATGATGACCAGGAGCAGGGCGATCACCATTGGCCAGGCATTCAGCCACCATACGGTGAGTGCCGTGGGGATCAGCGAAAGCGGAAAAATGCCTTCTTCGCCGGTCCCATACGCGCCGCTGTGGGTGGTGACATGCAGCGTCCAATTGACGAAGCGGGGCAGTTCCTTGTAGATCGGCAGGAGCATGGAGATGTTGCCCAGCAGACCGCCCACGGCCACGTACAGCCCCTGCACGAACGACCGCTTGAAGGAGCGCTCAAGCCTGTAGGTAAATACAAAGACTGCGATCACGCAGGTCGCCATCCAGGTGAAGAAGTAGATCTGGGCAATGGCCAGCACCCCGGCGGCGAACCCGATCAGCAGCAGCTTGACGGGTTTGAGTTCCCTTTCCTTCAGCAGCTCGTTGAAAAGCCAGAGCAGGAGCAGGGTTCCAAAGGCAAAGTTGAGCGAGTTATGCGACCAGAACGTCAGCGAGGGAAAGCTGTAGGGATTTAAAGTAAAGAACAACAGGGAGACGGCCGCGGCTTCCAGAATACTGTTCCCGGCCAGTGTTTTTCTGGCGATCCGGTAAAAGACGATGACGGTCACGAGGCTGGCTGCCAGCAGGAGGACGTTGGCCATCATGAAAAAGACTTCCGGCCGGCGGAGGTAGAAATCGACCAGCGCTTCGCGGCTGCGAAAGAGCGGGTAGGTGGCAGCCATCATTGCCGTCCCGGCCACCTGCATCGGGGTGCCGGGGTGGTCGACATAGGTATAGTGCCCGCCTCCAAAGACCGACAGCGAGTCGACCATGTAAAAAGCCGCCGGGTCGCCGTTGAACCAGTAGCTGGGGTTTAGCATCCAGTAGACCCAGTAGACCAGCAGCGGAATCAGAATGATTGCATAGCCGGCCAGGTCTGCACGGCTTGCAATCATCTCTTTGAAATTGAATGTGGAGGACTGGGCGGCCCGCTGACTCATGTTATGTGCTGCTCAATCCCAACAGGCATCTCCTGGCCAGGGTGGCAGCGGCATCCATGCGGTACTCGGCACTGGCGTATTCGTCGACGGCTTCGTGGAAGGCATTGCGGGCGGCGGTTTCGGCGCCTTCGGCTTCGGTCCCATCCATGGCGAGAAGCGGAGTCTTGCCAAGCCCGCCCAGGGCCAGACGTGTCCGCCCTGAATTCCATTGCGCCAGGGCGGCAGAGACAATGGGCTTGTCGGCCGGGGTGCGGGAGACGTATTCAAAGGCAGACTTGACATTGAGAGGCAGCGTCAGGGAGGTGATCAGGCCGCCTGTGCGAAGGGGCAGGAATTCTCCGACCGTGACGGTCTTCGATTGCTCGGCGGACTGGCGGATCTCCAGTTTTGCATCCATGGCAAGAAGCACCGTTGCAAAGGTCGAGCGCCCATCGCCGGCGACGATCGTCCCGGCAACGGTGGCTGCGTTGCGGACGTTGAGCGGCGCCTCCAGCTTGAGCGCGGCTTTCAACGCCCAGGGGCAGTGGACCGACTCAAGCAACTGCTGCAGCGTGACGGTCGCGCCGATCTCGAGGTTGTTTCCGTTTTTGGTCACGGTATCCAGGCTGAGGGCCTGCAGATCCACGACTTCAACGGGATCGGTTGTCGGCTTCGAAAGAAGCGTGCCGCCCCCAAGCGGGATGCGGTTCGGCTGGCTGAGAAGAGTCAGGGCTTCGTCCAGGGTTTTGGGTCGATGATAGGTAGTGATCATATGCCTCCGTGGGAGTAGGGTAATTATACAGTTAAAAAAAGCTACCGCCATCCTGACGATGGCGGTATTTGGACATGACGTTTATCCCGGCGATAACCCCGGCGAAATCTCAGGGAGCAGGGACTCCTGTTTGAGCGCCTGGACCAGCATATCGAACGCGCTGCCGTCATCATAATGTCCCACGAAATGCCAGGCCGGTTGAACATAAGGCGAGCGCCCGGCATAGTTCGGATCGCTGGCCGCCTGGTAATAGGGATTGGGGACGTAGTAGACCAGCTCCACCTTGTCGATGGTCAGATTCGGCTGGGTGCTGGGCAGCACGGGGCCGCCTGGATTGTTCCCGTCATCGTAGGTATGGATCACATTGGCCTGGACCTGCATCGCGGGTCCGTCCTGCTGGACCAGGGCGCTCTGGTAGACATGTGCCACCGGCAGGCCGCCAAACTTTTCGTCGGGGAGGATGAGCACTTCCTGCTCGATCAGATCTCCAGGGGATCCTGTAAAGGATTGCGTTTCCGGGAAGGTATTGGTCGCCAGGGTTTCGACATAGGTCGTTCCATCCTGTGTGGTGAAGGTAACAACGTTCTGCCCGCCGGCCTGCTCCACCTTTTGTGTGCCTCTCAGGATCTGGAAATGCAGGTCCGGGTAGGGGATCTTGTAGCCTTCCACGATCAGGTTGCCTTTGAGCGTTCCCGTGACTTCGATCGGCAGCGCGTTGAAGGCATCCAGCTCGCCCAGGTTGGTGCCCTCAAGCGTATAAAGAGCAGAACCACCTCCGGGCATACCCACTTCGAGCGTATACTCCTTGACAGAGGTGCCATCTCCCTTGTTGTGAATGGCGACATGCAGGGTGCCGCGCACATTCTCCATTCTTTGATCCGCTGATTGCGCGGTGAAATTGGTCGCGGAAGGTGGGACCAGGAGTCTTTGCCCGACCATGATAATGGTATCGGTCAGGCCGTTCGCCTTGACCAGCTCATCCACGGTCGTCCCAAGTTTTTGAGCGATCTGAGTCAGGGTATCACCTTCCTCGACGATGTATTCGCCTAGCGGGAGAGAATTGTTCCCTGTTTGTGCCTGTGGTACCTGGGTGGGAGGGACGGGCACGGGTGTGCCGCTTAGGTTAAGTTTATAGAAACCCAACCCGCCGCCTCCTCCGCCGCCGCCGGACATATTCTCAAAATACTGGATGTAGCTCCAGGAAAACTCATTATTGAGAATGAGACCGCTCACGCCAAACTGGCTGTTTTCGGTTTGAGAGTCGATTGGCAAATCGGCGGGCGGGTCGATCAGCGGATACTGCTGGCCGCTGCCATCGTCGCTGGTGATCAGAATTCGATCGCCCTGGCGGCTCATCTTTCCGGACATATAGGCCTCATTCACATTCTTGTCCCAGGTGTTGATCTTGAACTGGCGGATCCCATTCTCGACGACATACTGGCCCGCCGCCTTGACGAAGGTGTAATCGTCCAGGGCTTCCAGGCCGCTGGTATTTCCGGTCACAGGCACACTGTCGATCATGATAAGCGGAGCCTTGCCGGGATCGAGAGCGGGATTTTTCGACAGGTAGCCGGCGATCGTGATGGTTTGATCATCCGGATAGCTCCGGTACCATTCCTGGCGGACCTGGCCGGCTGAATGCATGAATTCCATTTTGCCACCCTGAGCATTGTCGTCGCGCATCTTATCGAAGGCTTCCTGGGCGCTCAGGATGTCAAACTCGCCGGCCGGTGCCGGGTCCAGGGACAGCAGGGTGGCATCGATATTCAATACGTCGCCGTTCTCGTCCAGCGTTACGCGCATCGGCGGCCACGTGAAGGACTCGTACTGCATCGGAATGGAGTCAGGGGCCAGAGGCCGAACGCTGTAGCCGCCTGTAAAGTCCGAGGCCTGGACCGCGAACGGGAAGTCCATCCCGCGGGCCTGCAGGAATTCATGGATCTTCGCCTCGGCGTTGTCGTTTTTGAGCCCATTCGCTGTGACACGGTTCTTTGCCATATCCGCTGTATACGAGAAATACCGGTCGGAGTAGACGCTCAGCTTTTGTTTGCCGTCGCTGATCACAAAATTGGTCGTGTTGAAAACATAGTTCGGCTCGGTATACATCTCGCCCTGGATGCCAAAGCGGTCGGCGAGAGCCTGGGCCTGTTCGCGGGAGGCAGGCGCGTCCTTGTTGAGAAGATATACATGGGCTTTCGCACCTGCTTCGGGAAGCGGTTGTGGAAGGAAGAGTTTTCCACCGCGAAAATCAAAGCCGCCCTTCTGGGGTACCGGTGTGGCGTCCATGCCGGGGGTGACGGCAGGCTCAGGTGTGTTTGTCATGGCGACCGGGGTGACAGGCGTATGATTGATCGCCGGCTGGGGCCTGGGGACGAGATTCTTAAAGCTCCAGCTCAAAACCAGGGCCAGCACGACCATGAATGCCAGTAGTCCCAGGGCAGGGACCATCTGGGGCAATCGTAGTGAGAACCAGCCTGCCCTGGGGCGGGGCGCACTGTATAACTTCTGTTCCAATGCGGCGGCAAACCTGTCGCTTGGCTGCGTCTGCTCAGCCACCGGAGTTAACTTTTTGGCGATGGCATCATCGTCCGGGTTGGGAATATTCATCAGCTTATCGTTCATGGTTCCACCTCCAGGGAAAGGGAGGTACGCTCGCGCAGGTCCTGCAGGCCGCGTGAGATCAGCATTTTGACAGCGGCTTCGCTTTTGTTCAGGACACGCCCGGCTTCTGACTGGGTCAGTCCGCCGAAATAGATCAGGATCAGCGCTTCGGCCCGGTCCGTGGAAATCTGCCGCAGGGCGCGGGAAACGGAGTCGAGCGCAAGGCGCTGGCGGACTGCTTTATCGGTCGGAAGTTCCGGGCTTGGGATCTGAACCGCCGCATCCAGCGGGACCTCGGGGTGGCTGCCGTTCCGTCGAAGGAACATCAGCCTCTTTTTGGAGGCGATCCCAAACAACCAGGCAGCAAAGGAGCCGGTCCCCCGAAAGGAGCGGAGACCCTCCAGGGCAGCCATGAAGGTTTGAGAGGTCAGGTCTTCGGCGTCCTTTACGTTGCCCACGTGGGCCATGTGGTAGCGGTAGACCCGCGTCAGATTGCGGCGATACAGCTCGGCAAAGGCCTCCACATCGTGGACGGCCTTCCGTACCAGATCGCTTTCGTCCTGTTTTGTGAGATGTGTTGCCATAAGGGTAGTCATGAACCTCCTGCGTTGTGCGCACGTAGATATGTTGCCGGAGGCGGAGAAAAGGTAACAGGGAAATTAACCGCTGGGTCACCCTTTGTCAGGGAGAAGGGGTAAATATCGGCGTACTGGGTACCATAAGCGTTTGGTCAGCCCATATATCGCAATTGTCATTTAGGTGATTAAGGGTGATCAGCAGGTCAATTGTCACACCGAACTTGTTGCCAATATATGTGCACGTATCCCCAGCTTGAACAACGTATTCCTGCAGTGGAATGTCTGTCGCTGTTGGGCTGGCAGTGGGGCGATGGGGTGTGGATGTTATTGTAATCGCTGCGGTTTTTTGTACGTCTTGCGCAGGGGGCCGGGTTGTCGCCGGATGTGGGGTGGATGTGTTGGGAGTGACACGCCAATTAAGCAGGAAAAATGTTAAGCCGATCAGCGCCACCCAGCCGATGATTGTGGACACCTGTTGCAGAGGCAGGGTCCATTTTGTTTTGGGTTGGTGGTGTGCCGCCAGGCTCTGTTCGAGCGTGGATTCAAACAGTGGATCAGGCCTGATTCGAGCAGCGATGTCGCTTAGTTTATTTCTGAAAACTTCATCTTCAAAGTCGCTGGTTATGGTTTCCAGACCTGACGATGGAGATGTAGAAGCGCGCAAATCCTCCAATCCGCGTGAGATAAGGGTCCCGATCAGATCTTCACTTTTCTTGAGGACAGCGCTGATTTCGGACGTGGTCAGGCCGCCGAAAAAGTACAGGAGGATTGCTTCTGCCCGGGCGGAGGAAATTTGTTTCAACGCCCGGGAAAGCGACTCAAGTTCCATGTGTTGCATGGCGGCTTTATCGCCGGGGAAGCTTGACACCTGGTAATACAGGACCGCATCGTCGGGGAAGTCCAGCCTGCTCCAGCGACGATCCTTGAGACATTTCTTTAAAGCGATTTGAAACACCCGTACTGCGAAGTCATCCCTGCTGCGAAGTGAAGGAACTTCCTTGAATGCCGCCATGAACGTTTGCGAGGTCAGGTCCTCAGCAGCATTCGCGCTCCCAACGTGTACCATGTGATAACGATATACACGTGTAACATTCCGGCGGTATAGCTCGGCAAACGCCTCAAAGTCCGGGCCTGCCTCGCGTATCGGTTGCTGCTCGTCCATCGGCTGGTCTCCCAAGGTATTAGACGCCGAAACGCCCAATAAAGTGTCAACCATTCCCGCCTGTTTATCATTTATTCAGGATAGACCTTCCATCCCAACTCATCCAGTTTGGAAGCATCAAACTGATCCCCAGGAACATTCATCAAAAGGGTATTTCCCTCTGCCAGCAGCTCATTTGTCTGGGCGTCATAGATCCCTGCCCAGGCTTCTGCCGAGCGCGACTTTGACTTGCCTGCCTTCCCGATGATCTTAAGCGGTCTGCCAATGGGCACATTTTTTCGATATTTAACTTCCAGCCTGGCGGTGAACATGAAGCGTGGGTTCATGGGATCGTTTCCCATCAAAGCCCGGCCCGAGATCTCGTCGATGATTGCGCCGACAATGCCGCCGTGCAGCACGCCGGGGTAGCCCTGGAAATATTCAGGAGCGACATAGGTGGTTTCCACCAGGCCGGGTTCGGTTTCATAGATATGCAGGTGCAGTCCCACGGGATTTTCCAGCCCGCAGATGAAGCACATGCGTGAGTTGGGTTGTTTGGTCATCATGCTGGAATTATATTGCATGACCCCCGTAAAGGTAACGCGATATTTCTAGGGCTCAGCCGTAATCAGGATATCGGCCATGTAATAGGCATGTTCGTAGGCAGTCTGCGCGCCGCCCTCCCCGGGGATGGGCTCGACGATCTCATTCCCATTGATGTCGAACCCGTTCCGGATCTGGTTGGCCAGCGCGACCGAGTTGCGGACCATTCCCTGCATGGATGCATCAAAGGGCGAGCGCGTGATGAGAATGAGCTGGTCGCGCAGCGTGGGTGTCCACTTGCCCACATTGGCGACACAGATCTTCACATGCTCGCCGTGGATCTGCATGTTTGGTGTGGCGTCGGCTGCCGTCTCGGCCAGATTGGCGTGGGTGAAGGCGCCCTGGATGTAGCCTGCGTTCTCGCCGTTCAGCAAAAGGCCAAAGCCATCGCCCGGGTCGTTGACCGTTCCATCCTTGTCCCAATCCTGGTGGTCGGCGCTTTGTTTTCCAACGATCACGTTGATCATGCCCTCGGCCAGGGAGCGGACTTTTGCTTCGTTGCCCGCCTGGTAGGCATCCAGCATTTGCTGGGCAAGCTGCTGGAGCAGGCTGGTATCGGTGTCCAAGCCGCGGATAAATCCCACCTTGCCGGGGTTCGAATCGAACGAATAGAGCAAATGGCGCACGTGCATGAAGCCGTTGGGAGGCAGGACGGCTGCGTAGGCGATGACGTTGGATGGGTTGGGACTGTTATCAGGGTCAGGCTCCGTGGTGATCTCGAGACCATGATACATGCCGAGCAGATTGCGCCCCTGAGGATCGACGTACGTGAGCGAGCCTTTTCCATCCGCACCGAACTGGATGAAACCGGCTGAGACCATCTGTTCGGCGCTGTCCTCGATCAGCCAGGCCTCGTACTGGCTGCCGGCGGGAGGAGGGGGCATACCGTCGGTGCTGAGCGTGACCTGGTCGGCGGGCGCGGTCCCATCCTGAAAGCGAAGCACGCCGACCGGTGTGGACTGTGCCAGGGCGCCCGAACCGGACCCCGCTGCTCCCATCCCGGGCATGGCATAGGATCCAGGGGTAAGAGTTTCATTCCCATGGGTTTCTGCAAAGAGGCGGGGAAGCGTAAGGGCGGCCAGGACGAACATCGCCAGGCCTGCCAGCAACCAGGGGAGCATGCTGCGGCGCCGTGATGCGGGAGCGGCCTGCTGCCTGGCCTGGGTCATGTCCATGGGGTGGGACGGGGCTGTGAAGTTGACCGTGGGCGCCTCGGCGACCAAGCCGATCGCGTTGATGTAATCCGCTGCCAGCTCGCTGCAGGTCTGGTAGCGGTCGTCTGGATTCTTGGCCAGCGCCTTTTCGATCACTGCCTCGATTGCCGGCTGTATATTGGGGATCGGCGGCGGCGCTTCGTGGATGTGCCTGTAGATCACCGTCCAGTTTGTCTCTCCATCAAAGGGCACGCGGCCCACCAGGATCTCATACAGCACCACGCCCAGCGAATAGATGTCCGAGCGGTGATCGACCTTGATGCCCTGGGCCTGTTCCGGAGAGATGTAGGCAGGCGTGCCGCTGACCAGTCCCGAGGCGGTCTGGGTGGTGGCATGCATGATGCGCACCAGCCCAAAATCGGTGATGACCGGTTCGAGCTGGTCTGTGAACATCGAGCGTGAGCCTCCGGCCCTGGCATGCAGGAGGATGTTGCCCGGCTTGATATCGCGATGGATGACGCCCTGCTCGTGTGCATAATCGAGGGCGCCGGCCAGTTTGCTCAGCAGCCGCGCGCCATGCTGAGGCTGCATGCGCTCGTTGTTCCCGTGCAGGTTCCGCAGATAGGCCGCGAGCGAAGGCCCCCGGATATATTCCATGACGATATAGGGATGGCCGTCCAGCGTATCGAAGTCGAAGATCTGGACGATGTTGGGATGGCGCAGGGCGGCGACCACCCGGGCCTCCCTTTGGAAGCGTATCTGCATCTCCTCGACTTCTTCGATATAGCTGTGCATGACCTTCACTGCCACGGGCCTGTCGAGGGTCAAATGCGTGCCGAGATAAACCTCTGCCATGCCACCCTTTGCGAGCTGTTTCTCGATGCGAACCTTGCCAATGGTGGTACCGATCCACTGCGGCATGCGGCGATTATACAATGGTAAAGATGACCGAAGTAATTTGAAATGTTATAGGAATGATTTGCGATAACGAAAAAGAGATGGTCGATACCGGTCGACCATCTCTTTTCAGACAGGGCATGAAAATGCGGATTACGGGGTGATCACCGGCAGCAGCTTGACATCCGGGGTGCAGGATAAGAAGCCGGGAGAATTGAAGACCCAGTTTTGATCCTGGTTGTTCTCCATCTTGATCTGGATCCACTGATTATCGGCCGTGCGGCCAATGGGCTCCACGGTATTCCCGGTCGTGACGAACGTGGAGGAGGGGAACTTCGTGCCGGGGCCGCTCCGGACGTTGAGCGTCAGGGCATTGACGTCACACAGCACGGAGACTTCAAAATTGCGGACGGTCAGGCTGTCGAAATGGATGTGGGTCTCCGGGCTGTCAAAGGACTCGACATACAGGCCGACTTCTCCATTTTTATAGTCTGCATCGGTGACCTGACCGACGACCTTGTCGTTGATATGGAAGACGAAATCGGAGCCGAGGGCATCCACCCGCAGGGTGTCATCCGTATCTGCGGCATGGAGGCTGTCGTCCGTCCCCTCTTTGAGGACCTCCAGTGCGTTGGGAGAGATCTTCAGGACGAACCATTTTTTGGTCCGCGGCGAAATGGTGAAGGCGTAGTACTGGTCACCCGAGCGGCGGAACGCAACACCGTAGCGGAAGTCGCCCGTGGGCGAGGTTTTCTTGGAGGCCGTGAATGCCTGCAGCTCGATGGTCGCGTCGCCATAGGTCTGTTTGCCGGGGGCGAAGACCGCTGTCTTGTAGTGCGGGCTGGTCACCTCGACGTGGTAGTACTCGGGCTCGTGATAGCCGATGAAATAATTGTCGAACTTTTTATCCGGCCAGTTCGTCGAGGGATCGTTGAAGTTGTCCTGGTAGAGGAAGCCCTGCTCGCCCTCCACCGGCGCTTCGTAGTTGCGAATGACCAGGTTGTCAAAATGGATATGGGTGTGCTCGCTGTCAAAGGACTCGACATAGAACCCGATCTCGCCCTGGCTGTAGTCTGTGTCTGTGAGCTGATCCACCAAACGGCCGTTAATGTGGAAGGAAAGGCTCGAACCCTGGGCATCCACCCGCAGGGTATCATCGGTATCTAGATCGTGGATCTCCTCATCCGTGCCTTCCTTGAGCACCTCCAGGGAG
>JBLMZU010000239.1:0-4902 GCA_050258995.1 Bacteroidota bacterium | reverse complement strand
AGCAGGTTCTGTCCGGTGCGGTCATAAATGCGGGTGGGCTGGAGCAGCAGTCCATCCGGCGGGTTGAGCAGGGCAGGCAGGATCTCCACCGATGGGAGATCGCGCGTCAGGTTGACGTAGGTGAATGCTGTAAATACGATCAGCGCGGCAATCAGCAGGGAGAGAACCATCCCGGTAACGAGACAGCCATTTCGGGTCCGGGCTTCGTGCCGATGTTGGCTGGCAAGCCGCCGCTCACGCCGGGCGCGCAGGATGGGGATGGTGGAGGGCATGGGATAAGTATACAGGGAGAAAGGTAAATGGTGAGAGGGGAGAAGGAGGTGAGCCGAAGAGAGGAAAAGATGAAATAAGAAAAGAAGAATGGGATTTTCAGCCTGACATGTTTCCAGTCAAAAAGATTGTTTTCCTCACCCATCTTTTTTCCTTTTTGAAGAAAGTTTAAGTTTCCCTGTCAAGGCATTCTTTTTTTCGACTTATCCCAGCAATTCTCCCAGCCATTCCTTCCAGTCTTTTGCATCCAGTTTCCTGCCATTCAAGTCGCTTTCGATGGCTCCGTTCTGGCCGTTGATCAATACCAGGTGCAGTTTTGCATGGAAGAAAACCTCTGTTATCCAGACCGGAAGCAGGTTGAAGCGGAAGGAGTCGACGGTCATCTTTGCAGAGGAAGTGGAGATGAGTTTGATGGGATCCAATCGAGCAGGCAGCTCACGCTTATAACGCGACAAACCCTGGGCGCGTGCGTCGAGAGAGGCTTCGGCCATCGGAATGTCATACACTTCAGCAGGCCAGCTGGCAAGATAGCGCGGGTCGTAGGGCCTGATGCCTCTCAACTCGAAGGTGGGGATCAGCTTCAGGAAAACAGCAGATAGTTTCCGGGAGGCCGGAATGGGAAGATCGTTCACCTGGACAGGATAACTGTCAGAAACACGCTTTGGCTCGCGCAGGCGCGACCGTTTGCCAAAGATCTCCTCCTCTTCATACACTTCTCCGGTGTAGCCGATCTCGCCGCCCAGGTCGAAGGTCCAGAGGGGCAGGTAGACGCCACGAGGCGGGTCGAACTGGGCCTCGGGCTTGACCTCGTTCTCCAGCAGCCAGCCCTTCAAAATGTTCAGTGCGTGCTGCTGGTCAAACGCATGAGGGATGATGCCGTCGGGTGCCAGGATCTGCTCGTCCGGGTCCCAGTGGACAACCTGGGGCGAGCCGCAGTAGACACAGGTATAGGAGATCTGCTCCGGCGGCAGGATAAATTCGCAGCCGCAGCCCTCGCAGTGAAAGACCTGCTGCTCGAGGGGCCGGCCGTGTCCGCGGGCGGTGGCCATGGCGATCAGGAAATCCTTCTCCTCGGCGGTGCCCGGCTGGGCGATAAACTTTTGGTTGCGGGTGCAGTATTCACAGACCAGGGATGCCCCATCCGGTGCAAAACTCATCCGCCCGCCGCATTTGGGGCACATGAAGCGCTCGGCATTGGCGGAATGCAGGGCTTTGGGCGCGGAAGGCAGCTGGTCCGGGTCGATGATCTCGTCTGGTTTGAGCTTTCCCTCCAGGATGGCAAGCGACCTCCTGGCGCGGGCGTGCTGCAGATCGTGTGCCAGGCAGTTCTCGAGTGCCTTTCGTTTTTCGGCCGGATTGTCCACGAGCTCGCTCATCCAGAACCAGGCTTCAGCCAGGACGTCATGGTCGTTACTAATGTAGACGGCGCGGTCAAGATAGCGGCGGGCACTTTCACGATTGCCGGATTTGGCGTCGATGATCCCCGATTTCAGGAGTTGTTTGCCGTAGTCGTCGAACATAATTTATTCCATTCGTAAGGACGGATCTTGATCCGCCCTTTACCTCACGAGCGCATCCGTCATTTTTGCCACGCGGGCCATTTCTTTGACATCGTGGACGCGGATCATGTCTGCGCCGCGGGCGATGCCGACCGCCACGGTGGCGGCCGTGCCTTCGACCCGCTGATCGGGAGGCAGGTCGAGGGTAAAGCCAATGAACGATTTTCGGGATGGGCCCAGAAGTACTGGATATCCCAGCGAGCGGACCTGGTCGAGGTGGTTGATCAGCTCGAGATTGTGCTCACGGGTCTTCCCAAAGCCGACGCCCGGGTCGAGGATGATTCGCGTTTCCTCCACCCCGGCCTTGACCGCCAGGTCCACGCTGTGCAGGAGCTCACGCTTAACGTCTTCCATCAGATTCTCATACGTGGAACCGATGTAAGCGTTGCCCAGCTGCTGGCGGACCTCCACGCTGGCGGGGTTGCTGCGGTTGTGCATCAAAATGACCGGGACGCGAAAGGCTGCAGCGACGGAGGCAAGCTCGGGGTCCGCCCGAAGCGCCCAGACATCATTCAGCATGCGGGCACCGGCCTGAAAGGCTGCTTCCGCCACCCTGGCTTTGTAGGTATCGACTGAAATTAACGCGTCGGGGAATTCACGGGCGATTGCTTCGATGACAGGGATCACGCGATCCAGTTCTTCATCGATAGTGACGGGCTGGGCGCCGGGACGGGTCGATTCGCCGCCGATATCCAAGATGTCCGCTCCTTCGGCGAGGAATTGCCGGGCTTGCGCGGTGGCGGAGGGCATGCCCTCTCCCCCCGGGAAAGGGGAGAGAAGGCCATCCCCTGAAAAGGAGTCCGGGGTGACGTTGAGGATGCCCATCACATAGGTGCGGGATCCCCAGGCGAAAATGTGGCTGCCGATCTGGAGCGATGAGGATTTCACTGCTATTAAACAATTCGTCATTGCGAGTCTCAAATGGACAAAGCGATCCCCCTACCGAATAGGGAGATTACTTCGCCGGGCAACAAGCGCCCTCCTCGCAACGACGGGTTGATTAAGGAATTTGATCCAATGGCCGGCCGAGCCAGGCTTCGGCTTCGTTGATGTCGCTGAAGATCTTCATGGCGGAGGCGGTGCCGGCCATGGCCAGGGAGCCGATCTCACGAACCGAGGTCGCCACCTGCTCGTCTGCCACGACGACCGCCACCCGGATATGCCGCGCGGCCGGGTCGCTGTTCGCTTCAACGGCCATGCGGATCGCCTTCTCGGGAATTTCCTTCACGGCCCGTAGATCATATAGATTGCGTGTGCGCCGGTCCACGGTGAAAAGGTGCTCGAGGGCAAATTGACGCCAGTCATTCAGTGTGGAATCCGAGAGATCGGTAAAGGTCAACGTCATGCCGCCATCGCCACGACGCACAACCGTAAATCCAACACCAGGTTTGGGAGTCCAGTTAAGTGGTTTGATCTGATTCATGTCTCTTCCTCCAAAGTAAATGCTGCTGCCTGTTTCACAATACGTGTGTTTTGAGTGTGTACGCAAATTGATCCTGAAAATTCTGGATAATAACGCGGTACCTGTATTGTATGCCATTTAATGGATGGATTCAATGAAGGAGTTAATGGCTTCCTCCTCCCAATATTCGGCCGGTCCTGAGATCATCAGGATGGCAACGCCGTTCTTGCCGGGAAACGTCGTGATGACCTGCCGCATGGTGTAGCCGCTTTCGGTTGCGCCTTCATAGGTGGCGACATCCGATTCCTGGCCGCGAATATTCATCTTTTTAACAGCCACAAGCTTCATGGTGATATTGCCGAGCCCCTTCTGTTGTGCAAACGACTGGCGCATCTGCTCTTTGATCTGCTCCTCATTCCCGAGGGTCTTAAATTGCGCCAGCATGATCGTCGGCTCGAAGGAGCGGGAGTCGGTTGTTTTCGGGCTGATGAAGACCATGGTTGTGGTCAATATATTCATGACGAACTCTTCCTGGTATCCCTCAGGCAGTTCGTAATCGGCAATGGCATGGGCGGTTTCTGCTGCCACTTTTGGATCTGCTTTTATTCCCTGCTGAAACTTCTGTCCCATCCGGAAGAGAATCAGTGCGGCAAACGCCGCCGAGCACAGGCAGAACAACGCGGCCACGCCCAGGCCGATCCAGATTTTATTATTGTTATCTGGCTTCGCTTCTGTAGCGGTCATGGCTTCCTTTTCATTCCCTGTGCAGGTTTTGGGCCGCATCCAGGATCGTTGCCAGCATATCCTCCGCCTCGGCCTGGCTCACTGTTTTTGGGGGCAGGCCGAGACGCGTGTAAAGCGTGTTCAGGATCTGGACGGCAAGCTGGTTGCGGTGGGTGAGCTGGTCGCGGCGCTGGAGGAAATCCTCGATCAGATGCAGGTCATCGTTCGTCAGCCGCTCGACCGGGAACCCATCCAAAGGGACGGTCTTCCATGGACGGAGGTGGACGGCGCGCTTGATCGAAAGATCCTGAAGGGTCACGGATGCGCGGTCCAGCACCACGAGCGTACCGGCAGCCAGGTCCCCCAGCCGGCGGGATTGTTTGTCGATGAACATCGTGACGACCCCAATGCCGTATGTAGCCGGGAGAAAGTCGATAATGCGAACCAGGTTGCGGATGAACGATTCGGATATCGTGACTGGCGTGCCGTCCCCGCGGATGACGCGCAGCCCCACCCAGCGCTTCCCAGGCGATTGTCCGTTCCAGAGCATTTCGAAGAAAACATAATATCCCCAGAAGAAAATCCAGGCGACCAGGCCAAACAAGGCTGTCACCCAGGCCGAGACCTGCTTCGAGGACGGATCATCTCCAAATGCCCGCATCACCAGGATCATTGCAAACATCACGACCGCCTCCAGCAGCAGGATCAGGATCATATCGATCAAGGTCGAGATAAACCGGGAGCCAATACCGGCGACCTGGTAGCCGAAGGCAACGTTTTCCGGCGTTTGAATATCCAGCGTTTCATCTGAGAGGGGCATGTATAATTGACCTATGCGTGCCGATGAATTTTACCAGTCCCGGAAAGGCGATTGGGAGACTTTAAGCCGGCTGCTCGATCAGGGCCAAAAGGACATGCGCGGTCTCTCCGAAGCCCAGGTGCGTGATA
>JBLMZU010000238.1:0-3423 GCA_050258995.1 Bacteroidota bacterium | reverse complement strand
ACAGCTCGCATGCATTGCTGCTGGCCGGCAAGGAGCTTGCCAGCGCCCAGCGTATGATGCAAACCGTGGAAGGAATGCTGTTCGTGCGCGGCGATGTGGAAAATGTCCTCCAGTCATTGGGTGTGGCGCCGGTTGTGCAGACCGCAGAACCTGAGATCCCGGTACAGCCTGAGCCGCTGGGGGGCGAGCCGCAGCAACCTGAGCCGGAAATGGATATGGATGCTTTGTTTGCCAACGTCGGCAAAAAGAGCAAGGTCAAGGATGTGGATGCCTTCTGGGACGAGGCGGTCGAAAAGTCCAAGAACATTCCCACCAATCCCGACGTCATCACCTTTGACGAGGCCCGCAAGTTGGGCCTGGACCCGGGCAAGGCTTCGGCCATCAAGCCGACGGGACCTCTCAAGGGCCTGACCGGTCTGCTCAAGAAAAAATAACATCATTGGCCATCCCCCCTCGCTATATGATACAATTCGTCCGTTCTGGGGCGTGGTGCAAGGGCAGCACACCAGCCTTTGGAGCTGTGGATCTTGGTTCGAATCCAGGCGCCCCAGCCAATAGTATCCCGCTCAGGCGGGGCTTATTTTCTACGGACGTTGCATACCTGCCCAAAATGTATGCGGCCCTTGTAAATAGGATTTTGCGACAGGCAGCCCCGCCGCATGAATCCTATTTTTTATTTCGAGGTGTTTCTTCATGAAAATCACAGCCGTTCTTCTCGCCGCCGGACAAGGCACACGAATGAAATCTGACCTGCCAAAGGTGCTGCATCCGCTGTGTGGAAAACCCATGGTATGGTATGTCCTGGAAGCGCTCAAAGCTGCCGCCACAGAAAAGCCAGTTGTGGTGATCGGCCATGGGGCGCAAGCCGTCCAAAAATATCTGGGCGAGTCGGCGGACTGCGTGCTGCAGGAGCCGCAGCTGGGGACCGGGCATGCTGCGATGCAGGCAGAGTCATTGCTGCGTGGCAAAACGGACCTGGTCATCGTCACCTACGCGGATATGCCCCTGCTGCGAGGCGAGACCTTCCAGCAGCTTGTGGAGACCCAGCGCCTCAACCCCGGACCTTTGACACTGCTGACCGTGATCGCGGACGACCCGCGTGGCTTTGGACGGATCGTCCGCAATGCGGATGGGACGGTACAGGCCATCGTCGAGGAATATGTCGCCACGCCCGAGCAGCAGCAGATCAAGGAACTCAATGTGGGAGCCTACTGCTTCCAGGCAGACTGGCTCTGGGACGCGCTGCACCGCATCGAAAAGAATCCCAAGAAGGGAGAATACTACCTGACAGATATTGTCGAGATCGCCGTGCGTGATCATTTGCCTGTGCAGGCTGTCGTCCACAACGACTTTATAGAAACCATTGGGATCAACACCCGCGTTCATTTGAGCGAAGCCGAGTATGCCATGCGCATGCGGATCAACCGTGAGCACATGCTGAACGGAGTCAGCATGATGAATCCGGATGTCACCTATATTGATGCGGGCGTGCAGATCGGCAGGGACACAATGATTCTGCCGAACACCTATATTCATGGAAAGACAGAGATCGGTGAGGGGAATGTGATCGGCCCGAACGCGATCATCCGCGATTCGAAAATCGGGAATCACTGCAAGGTCCTGGCTGCCGTCATGGAGGGAGCGATCCTGGAGGACGATGTGGATATGGGGCCGTTCGCCCGGCTGCGAAAGGGCGCGCATTTGATGAGTCATGTCCACATGGGGAACTTTGGTGAGATCAAGGATTCCACCCTGCACGAGGGCGTCAAAATGGGACACTTCTCCTACATCGGAAACGCCAACATTGGCGCCAATACCAACATCGGCGCAGGGACGATCACCTGTAACTACGATGGCGAAAGAAAACACCCCACCGAGATCGGCGAGGACGCCTTCATCGGTTCGGATACCATGCTGGTCGCTCCGGTCACGCTGGGGGACGGGGCGCGAACGGGCGCAGGTGCGGTCGTTACCAAAAACGTGCCTGAAGATACACTGGTGGTCGGCATGCCTGCCCGGGCGATCCGAAAGGTGGAAAGAAAGAAAAAGAAAGGATAGTCTTATTAAGAGGAAAACCGCGCTGAGCGAATTTGTTCATGCAGTATTCCTCTTGAAATGATTGGAAGCAAAATGACCCTTAGCCAAAAAGAAAAACAATCCCTGGTGGACCTGGCAAACAGCACCCGGCAGCATGCCCATGTCCCTTATTCCCATTACCCGGTTGGCTCTGCGTTGCGAACCAAATCGGGAAAGATCTTTACCGGTGTCAACGTGGAGAATGCCGCCTATCCCCAGACCATGTGCGCAGAACGGGTTGCCATCTTCAAGGCGGTATCCGAGGGGGAAAAGCAGTTCGATGCAATCACAGTGGTCACTGACAACGGCGGCTCGCCCTGTGGAGGATGCCGGCAGGTGATGGCGGAATTCGGCCTCGACACGGTTGTCATCCTGGCAGATGGAAGCGGGCATATCACCCGGGAAACAACCGTGAAAGACCTGCTCCCGGATGCGTTCATGCCGGAGCACTTGGAGAAAAGGTAGACACGTACACAAGTAATCAGGTATACACGTCAACAGATCCTGCTCCATTTACCTATATACCTGTACCCCTAAACATGCCCGATACAAAATTCCATTCCTTTCGAGTTGAGGCAGTCGTGCTCCGCCATGCGGATTATGGCGAAGCGGACCGCCTGTTGACACTCTACACGCGCCAGCTGGGGAAAACACGCGCCCTCGCCAAGGGTGCGCGCAAGATCGCCTCCCGCAAAGCGGGTCATATCGAGCCGTTCACCCATGTCAAGCTGCAACTGGCCAAGGGACGCGACATGCCTCTCGTCACCCAGGCCGACACGGTGGATGCCTATTTGCCACTGCGGGAAGATCTGATCCTGACCAGTCAGGCCGCCTATGTGCTCGAGCTGTTGGACCGCTTCACATACGAGGACGAGATGGAGAATTCGGCGCTGTTCCGTCTGCTGACCGATACCCTGTCCCGGCTCGCCTCCCGGGCGGATCCGTGGCTGGTGATCCGTTACTATGAGATCCGCCTGCTCGATCACCTGGGATTTCGCCCGCAGCTTTTCGAGTGTACCAACTGCGGACGCGAGATCCGGCCTGAAGATCAGTTCTTCTCCTTTGGTGCAGGCGGAATCATCTGCCCGCGCTGTGGACAGGGTCTGCGCAATATCCAGAATATCTCGGTGGAGGCGCTGCGATATCTTCGCCACTTCCAGCGCAGCAGCTATGCCGACGCCACCCGGGCGCGCCCGGACCTGGACGTGCAGCGGGAGACCGAGACGTTGATGCAGGGCTATTTCACCTATCTGTTGGAACGCGAATTGAACACCCCGGGTTTTTTGAAAAAAATCAAATCATAATCGTTTGCCCCAATTCAAAACAAACAGCCAGGCAACCACGATC
>JBLMZU010000237.1:0-5700 GCA_050258995.1 Bacteroidota bacterium | reverse complement strand
GTGCCTTTCTGGATGCCTCCGCTGCCGGGGCGATATTATCGAACAGCTCGGAGTCGATCAGGATTTCAGTAAGATAGGCGTAGGCAACGGCATTATTGGGATCGAGCTCAATGGCTTTCTTGACCTCGTCCTCTGCGTTGCTGTTCTGCCCATCGATAAAATCGAGCGCCCAGCCACGGACTGCATGGGCCATGGAGTTGTTGGGACTGAGCAGGATGGCGTTCTCAGAGTTGGCTTTCGCTTCTTCTGCCTGCCCGGCAAAGACCTGGATGCGGGCCAGGGCGATATAGAGGGCAGCATCCTGGGGCGAGGCTTTGATCGCCTCCTTGTAGGCTGCGATGGCCTGGTCCAGTTTTCCCTCCTGGAAGAATTGCTGGCCTTCGATTTCGAGCGATTCCGGGGAGCGTGTAGGTGTAGGCGTGGCGTCAAAGGGGTTGGGCTGGGAAGGCAGATACACCTGGTTGAGATAATAGCCGAAGAGCACGACCAGGCCAAAGATCGCCCAGCCGAAAATGTTTGGACGTTTTCGGCGGCGGGTCATGCTCCACCGACTGCTCTTAGGCAAATACATAGCATCTGATATTACCATTCGCGGCAAAGGCACGCAAGCCGTTCCCGCAGCAAGTCTAATCATTTCCTAATTTTTTCAGAATCGAGACGGATCCAAAAATCCGGGTTCCCGGCCGGGCCGCAGCATGCTGTATTTTCTCTCTTATCTTATGCTACAATGCTCACATGCAGTTTGAGGTTTTTACCCTTCTTCCCGAAGTGTTCCCCCCTTACCTCGAATCCAGCATCTTACAGCGCGCCCGCCAGCGGGGCCTGATCGACGTGCGCGTCCACAATATCCGTGATTACACACATGACCGGCACCATACCACCGATGACACTCCTTATGGCGGCGGCGGCGGGATGGTGATGAAGCCGGAGCCGGTCTTCGAGGCGATCGAAACCGTGTTGGGACCCGTTTCGGACCAGACGCAGCCGGAACCGGTTCCCGTCATCTTATTAACCCCTCAGGGACGCGTCTTCACCCAGCGCGTGGCGGAGGAATTGTCCCGTTCCCCGCGCATTGCCCTGCTCTGCGGCCGCTACGAGGGCGTGGACGAGCGAATCCGCGAGCATCTCGTCAGCGATGAGATCTCGGTCGGGGATTATGTGCTTACCGGCGGGGAGCTTCCCGCGCTGCTCATCATCGACGCCGTCTCACGGCTGCTGCCGGGCGTGCTCGGCGATCCCACCGGTGCGGAGGATGACTCCCACTCCATGGGCCTGCTGGAATATCCCCATTACACAAAACCGCCCGAGTTCCGCGGCTGGAAAGTGCCCGAAGTGCTCGTCAGCGGCAATCATGCCCGGATCGACCAATGGCGCAGGGAGCAGGCCCTCGAACGCACCCTTGCCCGGCGTCCCGATATGCTCGCCAAGGCAGACCTCAGTGAGAAGGACAAAAAATTCATCGAACGCCTAAAGTCGAAGGTGGCGGAAGAATCCGGGCTTCCCGAGCCTTGAACCTTTGACCTAGAACCCTCGGCGGTCAGGAGACAACATGAAATTCAACTACGGGAAGATCTTTCTGCTGGGTTTTGGTTTCTTTGGTGTAAGTGTCATCTGGGGGGTCTACAATGCCTTTGTCCCGATCTTTCTTGCAAACAAGTTTCATGTTTCCCCGGGCGTGATCGGGTTCTTCATGACCCTGGATAACATCGCGGCATTGTTCATCCAGCCGCCCGTTGGCGCCTGGTCCGACCGGGTTCGCACACGCTGGGGGCGGCGCATCCCGTTCATTATCATTGGCGCACCGATCTCGGCGGTTGCATTTGGATTGATCCCGGTGGCGGCCGCGCTGCCCTTCTTTGTGGCCTGCACGAGCACGTTGTTGTTGAGCGCAGCCCTATGGCGTACACCGGTTGTCGCCCTGATGCCCGACATTACCCCCTCTGCAAAACGTTCCCAGGCAAATGGCATCATCAACTTCATGGGCGGCGTCGGTACGATCGTGGCCCTGCAGACGGGCGGCGCCCTGTTCGATATAAGTCCCCAGTTCCCGTTCTGGCTGGGCTCTGTACTCGTGATCCTGGCTGCATTGGTCGTGTTCCTCTTTATAAAGGAACCCAGGGATTATGAAGATCTGCCTGCCGAGCAGACAGATAGCGTGTCCGGTTTCTTTGACTTCAGTAGGGAAAATTTGTCCATTACGCTCATCGGCCTGCTGGTGGCCGCCGCGGTCGTGATCGCCCTTTCCAGAGTCTTCCCGGCTTTGCAAACGGCAGGCAGCCAGATCGGCATGCCTCCCTTCCTTGTACTGGCGGCCGCCCTGTTGTTCATCTGGTTCGTCTATCTGTATGTTTTCTACATGGCACGCGAAGTGATCTTTGAAAAGGAGAAGAGCGGGCTCCTGATCCTGCTGGCCATCTTCTTCTGGTTCATCGGCTTCTCGGCCGTGGAAACCTTCTTCACACTCTATGCGGAGAACCACCTGGGCCTGACACCGGGCACGGGCGCAACCCTGCTCTCCGTGCTGCCCCTGTTCTTCGTTCTTTTCGCCATTCCCTCCGGTTTCATTGCGAGCCGGATCGGGCGGCGCACCACCATTTCCATTGGACTGGTGATCCTGATCGCCATGATGGTGCTGCTGTATATCACACCGGCCGGTACGCTCCTGACCGGTCTGATCCCGCTGCCGTTGGTTGGCATCCCTGTTGTGGAGGGCGGGGCGCGCATGCTGACCGTTGCCGGCCTGCTGCTGATCTTCGGCGGGATTGGCTGGGCATTCGTCAATATCAACTCCCTGCCGATGGTCGTGGACCTGACGATTGCCGAAAAGATCGGGATGTACACCGGTTTGTATTATTTGTTCTCCACCCTGTCTGCAATTGTGGGGCCGATCTCCAACGGCATTGCTGTAGAGGTGTCCAATGGCAACTACAACATCATTATGGCACTCGCTCCCATTTTCTTCTTCATCGCCCTGATCCTGATGCTCTTCGTCCGTCGCGGGGAGGCCCCGTCCGTGTCGCGGGACGCATTGCCGGCTGGCAGTGAAGCGCATCCATGACTTTCATCCTGTCTTATGGAGGCCTGTCTTGTCGAATGGTTGAACTAATTGTATACTTGCAAGGCAAAATGATCCCTGATAGCCATGCAATGACATATCGAGCAGGAGAAAAACAATGAAGCGGCTGCAAATCCTTGTTGCGGCGATCTTGATCCTTTTGGTATTGCCGTCCTGCCGGCCAAAGGTACTGGATTGCAGGAGCGAGGAAGCATTTTGTGTGGGACTGGTGACGGACATCGGCAAAGTGAACGATAAATCCTTCAACCAGTCTGCCTGGAAGGGGATTCAACAAGCTGCAAGTGAGCTGGGGGCCACTGTAAATTATATTGAGACCGTGGATCGCAGAGATCATGAAAAAAATATAGCCGTGTTTGGAGATGCCGGTTACGATGTGATCGTTACTTCGGGATCCGAGTTCACGGATATCACGCGGCAGGCTGCCGCACTTTATCCCAAGACGAAATTCATCGGCGTGGATCAATTCCAAACGGATGCAATCAGCAATGTGGCAGGGCTGAATTTTCCGGAGGATCAGGCCGGCTTCCTGGTTGGCGCACTTGCTGCCATGATGAGCAAGAGTCACAAGATCGGCGCGGTCTGCGGCCCCGATTCGGTCCCGGCTGTCTGGCGCTTTGGCGAAGGCTATAAAGCCGGTGCCGCCTATGCCGACAGCCAGAATGGCACCAGCACCGAGGTATACGTGGTCTATCACAATGATGCCAGCTTCAACGAAGCCTTTGTGGATCCTCAATGGGGTGCAGCGACTGCCAGGTCCATGATCGACCAGGGCGTCTATGTGGTCTTCGGTTGCGGAGGCGTGACCGGCAACGCAGCGATCACCGCCGCGGCCCAGGCCGGCGCGTACGCGATCGGCGTGGATACCGACCAGTTCTTCACCCTGCCCGAGGCGGCGCCCCGCATGCTCTCCAGCGCCATGAAGATGATCGCGCCAAGCGTCTACGAATTGATCAAGCTGGCAAAGGACGGAAAATTCCCTTCCGGCAACTACATGGGCCACGCAACGTATGCACCCTTTCACGATGTCGATAGTGAGGTGCCTCCGGAAGTCAAGGCGGCCATGGAAAAGATCAACGCCGGCCTGCTGGATGGTTCCATCATGACCAATGTTCCATCCCGGAAGCAATAGAATGGAGTGCCCATCCGTCTGGAAAACGCGCACTGTAATATTCGCTCATTTAGTTTTCATATTATTGATATAATTCACTTTTGACAAAAGTAATAAATCGTACAATCCCTTCCTTGAGAATGCGAAGCTTTCCTGTTCGCAGAAAGCATAAAAAATCAAAAGAGGAGGTGCCCGAAACAGAGTTCCTTTTCACCCATCCAGTACAAATAACTTTCATTTCAATGAGGAGAAGAATAGATGAAAAAGCTCTACACAGTTATCGCATTATTGATCGTCGCAGTCGTGGTGCTCACTGCCTGTGGGCCGGCTGCCACACAAGCGCCTGCTGCTACCCAGCCACCCGCCGCCACACAAGCGCCTGCTGCTACCCAGCCACCCGCCGCCACAGAGGCGCCCACACAGGCCGCAACTGAGGCTCCTGCCGCCAAGCTCAAGGTCGGTGTCGTTACCGATGTCGGTCAGCTTGAAGATAAATCCTTCAACCAGGCTTCCTATGAAGGCGCCAAGGCTGCTGCCGAAGCGATGGGTGCTGACTTCGATGTGATCGTGACCCAGAACGTTTCGGATTACAAGCAGAACATCCAGACCTTCATCGATCAGGGCTTCAACACGATCGTGACCGTCGGATTCCTGATCGGTTCCGATACCGCCGCGGCCGCCAAGGCCAATCCCAATGTGAAGTTCATCGGCGTCGACCAGAGCATCTGCGTGGACGAACAGGGCGTCTCCGATCCTACCTTTGCCTGCAAGGGCGATGCTGCCAAGCTGCTGCCCAACTACCAGGGCATCGTGTTCGCTGAAGAACAGCCTGGTTACCTGGCCGGCATTCTTGCGGCCAGCATCTCCAAGAGCGGTGTCATCGGCTCCGTCGCCGGGACCAAGGTCCCCGCGGTGGTTGCTTATATCGCCGGCTACGAAGCGGGTGCCAAGTCCGTCAACCCGAACATCAAGCTCCTGACCCAGGAAGTCAATCCTGATCCTTCCAAGGGCTTCAACGACCCCGCCACCGGTAAGGCCATTGCCCAGCAGTTCATCGCCCAGGGCGCGGATGTGCTCTTCCAGGTCGCCGGCCTGACCGGCCAGGGCGTGCTCGAAGCTGCCTGTGACGCCAATGTCTATGGCATCGGCGTGGATGTCGACCAGGCTGAGACGCTGCCCAACCTGTCGAAGTGCATCGTCACGAGCGCTGAGAAGAAGCTGAAGGACACCGTCCAGGCTGTCACCAGCACCTCCGGTGGAAGCGACTTCAAGGGTGGAACAGTGGTCTATAATGCTGCTTCCAATCCTCCGGCCATCGGCCTGTCCCCGTACCACGATCTGGCCAGCATTGTCACGCCTGAGATCCAGGCCAAGATCGATGCAGCCTTTGCTGCGATGAAGAGCGGCGAACTCAAGCCCCCGCGACAGTAATCGCTCTGCTATAAACGTCTTCAAATGGAGGCGGGCGGCGGGGGCGGGCCCCCCGTTTTGTTATAAAAAAAAGTTTCAAATGGAA
>JBLMZU010000236.1:0-11063 GCA_050258995.1 Bacteroidota bacterium | reverse complement strand
CCTCGCCGCCGAGGACACCGGCCTGGATAGCCGCGCCAATGGCAACCACTTCGTCGGGATTCACACCATTATGCGGCTCCTTGCCGAAAAAGGCGCGGACCCGGTCCTGGACGGCGGGCATACGGGTCATGCCACCGACCATCACGACTTCGCTGATATCGCCGGCAGTCAACCCGGCATCCGACAGGGCCTGTTTGAGGGGAGCGATCGTCCGGTCAACGAGATCGGCGGTCAACTGCTCAAGCTTGGCACGTGTCAGGGTCATCACCAGGTGCTTAGGACCGGTGGAATCCGCAGTGAGATATGGCAGATTGATCTCGGTCTGCATCGTGGTGGAAAGCTCGATCTTGGCCTTCTCGGAGGCCTCCTTCAAGCGCTGCAGGGCCTGGCGGTCGTTGTGCAGGTCAATGCCATTGTCCTTCTTGAACTGATCGATCAGGTAATCCATCAGGCGCAGATCGAAGTCATCACCGCCGAGGAAGGTATCGCCGCTGGTGGAGCGGACCTGAAAGACGCCGTCGCCCACATCCAAGATGGAGATATCGAATGTGCCGCCACCCAGGTCATAAACCGCAATAATTTCATTTTTCTTTTTATCAAGGCCATAGGCCAGGGAGGAGGCCGTCGGCTCGTTGATGATGCGCAGAACTTCAAGTCCGGCGATCTTGCCTGCGTCCTTGGTTGCATTACGCTGGGCGTCGTTGAAATACGCCGGAACCGTAATGACAGCCTGCGTGATCGGCTCACCCAGATACGCTTCGGCATCCCGCTTGATCTTGGCCAGGATCATGGCAGAGATCTCCGGCGGGCTGTAATCCTTGTCATCGAGAGCGACACGCACATCGCCGTTGGCGGCTGCATTTACAGCGTAAGGAACCCGCTTCTTGGTGCGCTCCACCTCGGCATCATCTGCCTTACGGCCCATGAAGCGCTTGACCGAGAAGATCGTGTTCTGGGGATTCGTAATCGCCTGGTTGCGAGCCACGCGGCCCACGATCCGTTCGTGATTTTTATTAACAGCTACAACGGAAGGGACGAGCCGCTCCCCTTCTGCCGAAGGGATTACAACCGGCTCACCGCCCTGCATCACCGCCGCGACGGAGTTGGTTGTGCCGAGGTCAATGCCAATGATCTTTGCCATAGTTTTGATTCTCCAGTGTCAGGTATCTGGTGTCAGGTTCATCACATATCAAGTACCCTGATACCTGACACGTGGCACCTGACACTTGTTTTATTGTGCTACTCTTACGAGGGCGGGGCGGATGACACGCTCGCCGAGCATGTATCCGTTTTGGACAACGCCGATCACGAATCCGCTTTTCACGCCATCGGCAGGTTCATGAGAAATGGCTTCATGGAAGTTGGGGTCAAATTCCACCCCTTCGGCTTCGATGCGTTTAATTCCTTCGCTTTCAAGCACGTTCTGCAGCTTGCGGGCGATCAATTCAATGCCATTTGCCCAGGCATTTTCTGCAGGCCGGTTTTGAAGGGCGCGCTCAATGTCATCCAGAACGGGCAGGATCTTCTTGACGATATCGCCCTTCATCGTGACGTAGGTCAGTTCATTATCACGCTCGATGCGTTTCTTATAATTTTGGAAGTCCGCCTGGGCCCGTGCCCAACCGTCCTTGTATTCGGCTGCCTTCGTTTCAGCCTGGCGTAGCTGGCTGGTCAGCGACTCGACCTCAGCCGAAACCTGGCTTTGCTGCTCCAATGTCTGCTCCTGTGTGGACTCTGCCACGGCTTCGACGTTTTCCATATCAGCTTCTTCCTCATGATGTTTGTGTGTCTTTTTTTCGGTCATACCTTCTCTCACCTTGAACTTTATTCACCAGCAATGGTGTCATTGACCAGATCGCTTAACAATCCCGCCACATAGCGGACCGTGGGGATCGCCCGGGCATAAGACATGCGCATGGGCCCCAGCACCCCCAGCATCCCCGTCGCAAGACCGGGAACCCCGTAGCGCGCCAGGACAAACGAACACTGACGCAGCTCCTCCCACTCCCCTTCTCCACCGACCAGGACCTGCAAAGCCCCAACGCTGCTGTTCACAGTCGTACGTGCAAGAAGATCCTGGAGCGTGGAACGCTCTTCAAAGAATTTCAACGCCCGGCGTCCCTCATTGGATTCGGCGAACTCGGGCTCGGATAATACGTTGGTCAGGCCATCGGTATAGATCTCACCGGAAATGCTTTCCGCCGAGCGGCGCATATCCTGGACGATGATGCTCAGGATATCCTGTTCCAGAGCATCGGTGCGAACCGGGAGGCCGGCAATGGCATCCACGGTCAGGCCGGCCACAAGCCCGTTAAGACGGACGGCCGTCTGGCTGAGGCGCTCCTGGGTTACCGGCTCGGCCAGCGTCAGTATTTGCTGGCTGACTTCGCCCCCTGCCATGACCAGCACCATCAGCACCTGGCGTCCCTGGGTGGAGATCAGCTCCACATGTTTGTACCTGGCCTTTTCCGCATGAGGCGCCGTGACAACCGATACGCCCTGCGACTGATGAGCAAGCACGGAAGCGGCCAGGGTCATCCACTGGTCAACGCCGGAGCGGGCCTGATAGAACTGGTGAGAAATGGTGGCCTGAATGGAAGCTGGAAGCTCCGCCTGATTCATCATCTGACTGACAAAGTAGCGATAGCCTTCCTCGGTGGGCACGCGCCCGGCAGAAGTATGCGGCTGCCGTAGGTAGCCCATCTCGGTCAGCGCGCCCATCTCATTGCGGATCGTCGCGGAGGACAGGCGAATATTGTAACGTTCCACCAGCCGCCTCGAGCCAACAGGCTGAGCAGACTCAATGTAATCCTTTACGATCAACAATAATAGCGTTTTCTGGCGGTCTGATAGCTCTGTCATGATCTCACACAGTTAGCACTCTCGACTTGAGAGTGCTACGAATCGTGGAATAATAATATCATGTCCAAAAGTGGGAAGTCAATAAGAGGAACGTAAGAGTTTAGTGTCTGCAATTCTTCCGGTCCCCATTCCAAAATTTCTAACGGGGGAAGGCATGGCAGCTTAAAAAATTTCAGGCCAGCTCTTGCTGCCGGCCTGAATAATTTCCTTAGGGCACCGGTGCCGGACGCCAGGCGGGATCAAAATCCATGGCAGGATCCGTCGTCAGCCGCGTTCGGCTTCCCCCGGTGATCATCATAAAGTAGATGTCCCGGTTGCCCTGGCTGTCCCTTCCTTCGCTGACAAGCCACAGGCCGTCGGGAGAAAACTTCACATCCTCGATCGGGGTTGGGAAGTTCAGTCTGTTGGCAGCACCCCCTCCCTGGACCTGGATGCTCATCAGCCAGGGACGGGATTGAATATTGTTACTGGGGCGCTGGTTGAAGACGATCACCTTTCCATCCGCAGACCAGGCAGGGCCATAATCCCAAAGGGACTGGCCGCTTCGCACCAACTGGGCCTGATCCTTCCCATCCCGGCTCATAATCCAGACTTGATAGGTCCCCAGGCGTTTGACCATGTAGGCGATCTGCGTGCCATCCGGCGACCAGGCCGGCTCGCTGTTCTCAACGTTCACATCGGGTTTGGTCAGGGAAGTTACCTTTTGTGTGTCGACATCAAACAGGTAGATCTGATTGTTCCCATCCCGGATGGATGTGAAGGCGATCTGCGTGCCATCCGGCGACCAGGCCGGTTCGAAGTCTGCACCGGGGACGGAAGTCAGCTGCTTCAAGCCTGTCCCATCCGCGTTGACCATGAACAGGCTCGTATCGGTATACGACTCCCGGGGAGAGTCTACATGGTTCAGGCAGGGGGAGATGAACACCAGCTGCGATCCATCAGGGGACCAGGAAGGCTGACAGGCGCCACTCTCGACATTCGTAAGCTGGACAAGGTTGGTCCCATCCACATTGCTCATGTAAATTTGTGGGATACCGCTGCGGTTAGAGGCAAAAGCGATCTGGCCCAGCCCGCCTCCCCGCGGGGTTGTCTGGGGAAGGGATGTATTTTCCTGGGTGGGCGTGGAGGCGATTGTAGGGGTTGCTGAAGGGACCGGAGTCCGGGTTGGCGGAGAGGTTTTCGTAACGGCAGCAGATGTATGTGTGACAAGTGCCACCTGTGCACCAGTGGATGCTGTCGACGAAATGAGAGCCGCGGGAGTGATGGTTGCCGTATCCAGGAACGGGATCGAAATGCCGCTTACGGGCGACATGACGTTCTTGACCTCGGTCGGCATGATGTCGGGGCGAAAGCGTACCGCTCCGACGATGGTAAAGGCCATCAAAAAAAGAACGATAAGAATGGATGAGAACAGGCGGCGTCCACTGCGTTTCCTGCGCTTGGGCTTGAAAACCGGAACTTCCTTCTTTATCGGCGTATTGTTTTTGGACTCCTGCTGCGGCACGCCGGCTGGCTGGGATTCCTTCTCGATCGGCGACTGTTTTATCTCTTCTGAAGTTTCAGGGGAAGGGGAAATTTTATAGTTGGACGGCAGGATCTGGGTTTTGGCCTTGGATCCCAACAGGGCGCGCTTGAATTCTTCGGCATTCTGATAGCGCTCGCTTGGATCCACGTTCATCGCCTTCTCGATCGCGGACGCCAGCCTCTTGGACACCTTGTTATTGCGCTTGCGCAGCGGGGTGAGCTGGGTATTGTCCATGGCACGCGCCAGCCCGTCTTCCGGGATGATGCCTGTCAGGGCCGCGTAAAGGGTGGCGCCGAGGGAATAAATGTCAGTCCGCGGATCCGTGCGGGCCGTCCCGTACTGCTCGGGAGGTGAATAACCCGGCGTCATCGCCCGGGCGCCGGTTGTGGTCGCCTGATTGTTGGCCTGCAAAACTTTGGCGAGGCCGAAATCCACTAAAAAGATCTCGCCGTCGGGCGTGATCTTCACATTACCCGGTTTAATATCGCGATGGAGAATGGGCGGCTTGCGGTTCATATGCAGGTAGGTAAGGGCATCACAAATGGCGGCGCCAATGAGAATGGCATCATCCTCGGTGATATTGCCCACCCGCTCCATGCGCTGGCGTAAATCCTCCCCCTCTATGTAGTCCATGACCAGGTATTGTCCCTGGTCACCGATGACGAAATGATCCGTGACACGCGGCAGGTTGGGGTGCCGGATATTCGCCAGAATGACTGCTTCCAGCCGGAACTGCCTCGCATATTCATCCGTGGTGAATAAATTTTCCTTTACCGCGCAATCCACGCCCAGGTTTTCATCGACAGCATGATAGACCGAGCCCATCCCCCCCTGTCCGAGGATCTCGATGATTCTGTATCTTTTATATAATAAAGCGCCGCGCTCGAGGGTCATTGAACGATGAATCTCCCAAAACTACCGCAGATTTGGCATTATAACAGACCGGCAGGCTATATCTTGGGCCCGCATTCCGATTGAAATGAAAAAACAACCAAAGATAGGAACGAAGCCTGGTGGAGCAAAATCCACCACGGATCCATATTTTCAGGACGTTCGTGGTCGATAAAATGATACAGTTAAAGCCATTCACCTCTTTAAAGCTCCTATAAATCATTCCCGATCCGCTGGCTGGCAATCGCCCAAATTCCCTGGATCCCATTAAAGGCAAAAAATAATCAAATTTGGGTAAATTAATTCTTCATTAGGCATTTCAAAAACCCCTCTCCAGTATTTGACGATACAGTTCTTTTAATTGTACACTCTAAGCATGGAAAAAGCATCTACCACTACACGCTGGTGGGATTGGGTTTCCCTGGCGTTACTTTTCATCATGCTCGAGATCGTGGCCTCCCGCCTGGTCGCCACCTCGTGGACACCTTATTTGTATCTGGCCCAGACGTCCACATATATCGCCTTTATCGTCGGGGTGGCGCTGGGATACAGCCGTTTCCCACGCCGCATCTCCCTGTGGCTGAGCGCTCTGTTCATGGTGCTCATGCTGCCACTTCAATGGACTCTCGTGATCGACCAGAGCGTATCTCTGGAGGGACAGCTGACCAGCGTGGCGGGAAGGCTGTTCTACTCCACCTCTGATTTCTTCGCCCGCCGCCCGGTGGAGGATCCGATCTTCTTTGTGGTCATCATGACCATTGTTTTCTGGTTCATCAGCTCCTGGGCAGGGTTTACACTGGTACGCAATCAGAACTACCTGGCCACCGTCCTGCCTTGTGCGATCGGCTTTATGGCGATTCAGACCTATGACCGCAACCGTCTGTGGATCCTGGCCGTTTTTGCATTTATGGCGCTGCTCCTGTTGGGGAGAATGCACTACCTGCAGAACAAGGAGATCTGGCGAAAGAAGCGGATCTTCCTTTCCCCTGATACAGGCGTCGAGCTGTCAAGCAGCATGGTGGTCGCGGCGGGATTGCTTATCCTCGTCTCGTGGACCATCCCTGCCTCCCTTTCATCGCTGGACACGGCTGCACGTGCCTGGGATAAATTGACCAAGCCCTGGCGTGATTTTTCAGAGAACATGGAGAATGCAGTCAGCGCGCTCGAATCGCCGAGCGGCTCCAAGAGAGGTGAATTCTACGGATCGGAACTTCCCCTTGGAAAAGGCTGGCCCCTTTCCGACTCGGTGATGTTTACAGTGGATGCGCCCGATGTGCCTTCCGACCAACGGCCGCCGCGCTACTACTGGCGCGGACGCAGCTACGACACCTTCCTGAACGGGCAGTGGTATTCCACCGGCACACTGCGCAGCGAATACTCGCCCCAAACGGTCAACCCATTGAACGTACCGATCCAGCAGGCCACACCCTCTCATTTTGTATTCAAGACCGGCGATGCAAGCTTTTCGCTGCTATATTCTCCCGCCGACCCCATCCATCTCGATCATCCCGGGTTCACTTTTAGCCAGGGAACCGATATCGTTGCCTGGCATGCATATCCGTGGCTGAAAGCCGGGGAAGTCTATTCTGTGGATGTGGTTCTCACCAACCCGAATCAGGAACAATTGCGCGACGCAGGGACCAAATACCCGGACCTGATCGCCAAAAAATATCTGCAGCTGCCGCAGCACTTCTCCACCCGGGTTGCCCAGCTTGCCAAGGACATTACCGCCAACGCCGAGACACCCTACGATAAAGCCTCGGCGATCACAGAATATCTACGCGACAACATTAAATATTCTGCTACAGTCGCCGACCCGCCCCGCAATACGGATAAACTCGAGTGGTTCCTGTTCGACTACAAAAAAGGCTTCTGTGTCTACTATGCATCCTCGGAAGTGGCCATGCTGCGCTCGCTGGGCATCCCTGCCCGCATGGCCGTGGGTTTCGCCCAGGGCGACCAGGATGGCAGCAAGTATACCGTCCGCAGGCTGCACGCCCACGCCTGGCCGGAAGTCTATTTTCCCAACATCGGCTGGGTGGAGTTCGAACCGACATCCAGCCAGCCGGCATTGAACCGGCCTCTTCCGCCGGCCGACCCAAACCTGCTTGATGCAGCCTCCCTGCGCAACAATCCCCGCAAGGACGATTTTGTCGGCCGGGATCAGAGTGAAGACCCGGGCATTACCCCGACCACACCGGTGGCTGCGCAGCCGGTTTCCCCGTTCGTGTACCTGGCACCATTGTTCATGGTTGCCGCAGCCGCACTATTTTTCCTGAACCGTCGTTTCCAATTCGCGAACCAGGTGCCGGTGCTGATGCGAACCACGTTCGAGCGCACCGGCCTGGAGGCCCCCAGGTGGATCCTGAACTGGGAAAGCTGGGGGCAGCTCTCGCAGGTGGAAAAGGCTTTCGAAAGCATCAACTTTGGACTGCGCACCCTGGACCGCCAGGCAGTTCCGGTCCACACCACCCCCGCCGAGCGCGCCAGGAAGCTGAGCAATCTTCTGCCCCATATGTCCGGTCAGATCAAGCTACTTCTGGACGAACACCAGACATACCTTTATACTTCCAGAATAGCCAACGAAACTCAAGCCCGCCGTGCGGCGTTCGACGTTCGCAAACAGGTGATCGTGGAACGCATCCGTTATTTATTGTACGGGAAACCCATGCAGGACTAAAAACAGCCATTAACGGAATCGGGCCTGGATGACAAAAGGAAAGCAAATGAGTATTCCAAATTCCAAGCCCGTTCCTCTTAACGATCGAGTGGTCGCCATCGCCCAGCAGGCAGCCAGGCTGCGCAGCACCCTGGACGAAAAACGTTCCGGCGACATCATCAACGGGCTGAAAGACATTGAGAATTCACTCACCAATCTGAGTGAGGTCCTGATCCCCTTCGAACAGCGTTACAGTCATCTACAGGCCCTGGCCGGGATCGGACAGGTGGTCAATTCGACCCTGGAAGTGGACGAGGTGCTCCAGATCGTGATGGACACGATTGTCCGCCTGATGGGGGCCGAGCGCGGCTTTCTGATGCTGCGGGATGAGCGCGGTGAAATGACCACCCGCATCGCCCGCAACTGGGAACAGGAATCCGTCAACCAGAACGAGTCGGCCATCAGCCGCTCGGTCATCAACCGTGTCATCGACGAGGGGGAAGCCGTCCTGACCACGAACGCGCGTGAGGACCCGCGTTTCGGCGGGCAGGAAAGCATCATCGCCTTCAATTTGCGCTCGATCCTGTGTGTCCCCCTCAAAGTGAAATCCGAGCTCATCGGCGTGATCTATGCCGACAACCGCATCCGCACGGGGATCTTCTCCGAATCGGACCGCGACCTGCTGCTGGCGTTCGCCGACCAGGCAGCCGTATCGATTGAGAACGCGCGTCTGTTCTCCTCGCTGAAACGAACACTCGAAGAGGTCACCGAGCTCAAGAACCTGATGGACGATGTTTTCGCCTCCATCGTGTCAGGGGTCATCACAGCGGATGTACAGGACCAGATCACCCTTTGCAACCGGGCGGCCGCGTCGATCATGGGACACGCGTCTGCCGACATCGTTGGGAGGAAGATCGACGAGATCCTGCCCAATTTCGGCAACGACCTCCTGCCGCATCTCGATGCTGTGCGCAGGACCGAACAGCCGATTGTTGGGCTCGAGATCAGCTATAAACTGCCCGAGCGGGGGATTGTCGACTGGCGTTTCAACATGTCCCCGCTCAAGGACGCCCTGCAAAAGACACAGGGAGTCGCCATTGTGCTCGACGATATGACCGAGCAAAAGAAACTCGAGGCGCAGCGCGGTCTGCTGCGGCGCATGGTGTCGCCCGCCGTCCTGGACCAGATCGATCCGAACAGCCTGCAGATCGGCGGCAAACAGGCGGATATCACGATCCTGTTCGCCGATATCCGCAATTTCACCGGTTACAGCGAGAGGCACACACCGGAAGAACTGGTGACGGTGCTGAACTGCTACCTGGCCGCCGCGGCAGAGGCGGTGCTGGCCAATGAAGGCACAGTGGACAAGTTCCTGGGCGATGCGGTCATGGCCTGGTTCAATGCACCACTGCCCCAACCGGATCATACGCTGCGGGCGGTCAAATCGGCGCTGGCGATCCGTGAAGCGGTCGAGGCGCTGCATGCGCGATTACCGGAGGAATCCCACCTGGACTTCGGCGTCGGCATCCACTACGGGGACGCCGTGTTGGGATGGATCGGTACGGAGAAACGGCTGGAATATACAGCCATCAGCGACAGTGTCAATACAGCCAAGCGCATCCAGGAGAACGCAGCCAAGAATCAGATCCTGATCAGCCGCGATGCATTTGAGCGGGTCAGGGATGTGGTCGAAGCCAGACCTTTTGCCCCTCTCACGCTGAAAGGCAAGACCCAGCCGATCGAAGCCTATGAAGTTTTCGGCTTAAAATGAACATTGAGGGGCACAGATGGCTTGTGCCCTTTTTTTATTTCCAGACCCTTTCCACGAACATCGCCAGCTGCTCCATCCCAAGACCGACGGGCCCGGTATTGACGAACTCATGGACGGTATGAGCACCTCCCCCTGTGGAGATCCCTAGCACCACGGCAGGGTATCCCTTGCTCAGTGGCACATTTGCATCTGTTGAGCCGGAGGTAAGGATGGGGTTCACGCCAAGGTTCCGCAGACAGTCCTCTGCCAGCTTCACCAGCGGGTGATAACGGCTGATCTCCCCCGCGGGACGGTGGCCGATCACCTGCGCATCCACACGCACGTCGCCGCGGTTGGCATTTTGGATCAGCTTGTCCGCCACAGAAACCAGTTGTGCCAGGGTATCCTGTCCTTCGGAGCGTAAATCCAGGTCGATCGTCGCTTCGGAAGCGATGACATTCACCGATGTGCCGCCGGAGATCTTTCCAACATTCATGGTCGTACGCGGCTGGGAAGGCAGATCCAGGGAGGACAACTGCACCACCAGTTTTGCCAGCTCGTGGATGGCGGAAGGCCTGCCATAATCGGACCAGGAATGCCCGCCGGTGGTACCCGCCGTGACCCGGTAGCGTTTGACCCCCACAGCACGGTGATACACATGACCCAGCGCCAGGCCCTCCAACACCAGGTAGGCCTGTACATCGCCCCCAAAACGCTCGACGACCGCCTTCATGCCGCGCAAATCTCCAAGTCCCTCTTCACACACGTTGGCAACAAACCAGATATCGCCCGTAGGTCCGAATTTTCGCTCCCGCAGGGACCACAGCAGACCGGGCAGGGCTGCGACTCCGAGAGAGTTATCGCCAATTCCGGGCCCGTACACTTGTCCAGGATTCCGTGTGACGGTCAGGTCCGTACCAGCCGGGAAAACAGTGTCAAGGTGAGCGGAAACGATCAAAGGCCTGGCGCTCGTCGGCTGGCCGGCTTTCCAGCGCCCATATGCATTTCCGGCAGCGTCCATTGTGACACCCTCCAGACCTTCCCGGGCGAACAGGCTGCACACGAACTCTGCCCGTTTTTGTTCCTCGAAAGTCGGTGCGGGTATTTGCTGGATTTGCACTGCAAGCTCAATGACACGATTTACAAGTTCATTCATCACATTGCCTTCTTCATTGACAGATCGAGGTATTTTTATTCTTCCCTGACCATATCCCTGAGCACATTGAGGCGGGCCTCTGCCAGCCCGGGCATAACATCCAACGGATAGTACGCGCCGCTGCCTTCGATTTTCAGGGAGGCGGAAATGTTGCCATATAGGACCCCCTCCAGGGGATCATATTTTTTGCAGTACCCGGCCATAAAGCCTCCATTGAAGG